>NZ_JAIRBP010000002.1:0-204834 GCF_021151495.1 Halomonas sp. IOP_31
CCGAACTCAGCCGTGAAACCGCTCAGCGCCGATGGTAGTGTGGGGCTTCCCCATGCGAGAGTAGGTCATCGTCAGGCATCTTCATGAAAAGCCCCCGGGACACCCCGGGGGCTTTTTTTTGTGGGTGCGCGAGAAAGCTGGGGCGCGCGTGAGTCCCGGACAGCCTGTGTTCGGGGTTTTTTCGTGGCCGGGAGATACGTCGCCACGGACGGCACTCTTGGAGCCAAGGTCCACTTTGATCGCTGTCGTTCCCGGCGGTGAGGCCTTCCGTTAAAATGGCGGTTTTCCCGACGGATGAAACCCATGACCATCGGTGATCTGATCCGGCTGCTGGGCGATGGCGGCTACCATTCCGGCGAACAGCTCGGCATACGGTTCGGCGTATCGCGGACCGCCATCTGGAAGCAGCTCAAGAAGCTGGAGGCGCTGGATATTCCGCTGGAGGCGGTCAAGGGGCGCGGCTATCGACTCTCGCGGCCACTCGAGCTGCTTGATGGTCAAGCGATCATCGCCGAGCTGCCGCGCGACTCACGGCGCCATCTGGTGCGGCTGTTCGTCGAGGAGACGCTGCCCTCGACCAACCAGTTCCTGCGCGAGCGTTTTGCCCAGGGCGCGGGTCATGCCGAGGTGTGTCTGGCGGAAAATCAGAATGCCGGGCGTGGCCGGCGCGGGCGAAGCTGGGCCAGCCCATGGGGGCGTAGTTTGCTGTTGTCGATCGGCTGGCGATTCGAAGGCGGCGCGGCGGCCCTAGAAGGTCTTAGCCTGGCGGTCGGCGTGGTGCTTGCGCAGGTGCTCGAGCGTCATGGTCTGGAGGTGGCGCTCAAGTGGCCCAACGATGTCCTGCTCAAGCAGGATGGGGCGCTCTGCAAGCTGGCGGGGATTCTGCTTGAGGTCAGCGGCGACGCCCAGGGCCCCTGCGAGGTGGTGATCGGCATCGGACTCAACGTATTTCTGCCGGATGCGCTTCGCGCGCGTGTCGACCAGCCAATTGCCGCGGTCGCCGACCAGGCGCCGGGAATTTCCCGCAATGCGCTGGCCGCCGAGCTGCTGGAGGGTCTGCTGGGGCTGCTGGTCGACTTCGAGCAGGAGGGCTTCACGGTGTGGCGGGAGGATTGGAATCAGCGCCACGCGCATGCCGGGCAGACGGTCGATGTGGTCCAGGGGCAGGCCCGATACGCCGCCATTGCCGAGGAGGTCGATGCCGCCGGCAATCTCTGTGTGCGACGCGAGGGCCGCCAGGAGCGTCTCGTGGGCGGTGAAATCAGCGTGCGGGGCCGCTCATGATCCTGGACCTGGATATCGGCAACACGCTTTCCAAGTGGCGCTTGAAGGACGTGGCCAGCAGCGAGATCCGCTCGCGCGGGGCGGTATGGACCCGTGAAGCGTGGCGACCTGGCGCCGATATCCCCGACCTTGACGTGGTTAGCACGGTGCGGATTTCCAGCGTCGCCCGGCGCGCTGTCCTGGAGGAGACCGTGGCTCTGCTGCGACGCCAGGTCGGGGTGGTGCATGTGGCCCACTCAACCCGCGAGGCGCTGGGCGTCAGTTGCGGCTACGAAGAACCGGAGCGGCTCGGCGTCGACCGCTGGATGGGCGCGTTGGCGGGCTACCACCTGACGGGGGGGTGTTGTACGGTCGACTGCGGTAGCGCGATCACCATCGATTTCGTGCTTCCCGGTGGCCGTCATCTGGGAGGCTATATCGTGCCCGGACTGCGGCTGATGAAGGATAGCCTCAAGCTCGGCACGCGCAACGTGGCGATCGACCCGGACAGCGAGGCCGACAGCCTGCTGCTGCCGGGAAGAAACACCGCGGCGGCGGTCAATCACGGCATCTTTATGGCCGCCGTCAGTGCCGTGAATCGCATCTACGGCGAAGTCTGCGATCGTGAGGGCGTCGCCCTGCCGCTGCTGATGACCGGTGGCGACGCGCGGGTCGTTTCGCGGGGGCTGCGGGTGCCCCATGCGCTCTGGCCCGACATGGTCTATGCGGGGCTCGAGGCAAGCTTTCCGCTGACTGCCGCCGAGCGTGCCGGGCGATTGTCCGGCGCGCCGCAGGTACCAAGTCCCGCGGGGCTGGAAAAGCTGCGCGCAAGTCTTGCATTGTCGATGCTGCTTTGAAACAATACGCGGCGTTCTGGGGCCGGGCCTTTTGACTCGTCAGTAGTTCAAGTCGCTGTAAAAGCTGAGTTTTGTACAGCAAGGGCTTGACAGTGTTGCCTCAGGCGGTAGAATTAGCCGCCACGTTGGAGGGGTTCCCGAGTGGCCAAAGGGAGCAGACTGTAAATCTGCCGCGAAAGCTTCGAAGGTTCGAATCCTTCCCCCTCCACCAGATTCATGTCGACGCGCTCGTGTCGTGCCGGTAGTGCAGAGTGGGTAGGCGGGCATAGTTCAATGGTAGAACCTCAGCCTTCCAAGCTGATGATGCGGGTTCGATCCCCGCTGCCCGCTCCAGTTATGTGCTGGTGTAGAAGTTGGTTGTAAAGGCGGTTCAGCTCATGTAGCTCAGGGGTAGAGCACACCCTTGGTAAGGGTGAGGTCGACGGTTCAAATCCGTCCATGAGCTCCACATTGCAAAAGGCGAGCGCGAGCTCGCTTTTTGTCTTTCTGCTCAGAGGGGTGGAAAGGGTTGTCAAGGCAAGATGTGTTAGGTATCATTCTGCCCGCTGTAGCGTCACTGCCTGCAATAGGCATTTGCGTTTTCAGAATGCAGGCCAGTAGCTCAATTGGCAGAGCAGCGGTCTCCAAAACCGCAGGTTGGGGGTTCGATTCCCTCCTGGCCTGCCAGTCTTCCCCAGGCTGGCGTCATTCCATATACTTCCGTCTTTTTCGCGTGCTGCGCCTTGAGGAGTTCCATCGTCATGAAGCAAAACGCCGAGGTGCAGAAGTCGCGCCACGATGCTCTCAAGTGGACGGTAGCCGTCATCCTCGCCGCGCTGGCCGTGGTTGGCAACAGTTACTTTGCCGATCAGGCCATGCTCTACCGCGTTCTGGGCGTGGTGGCCCTGGGGCTCGCCGCCGCTGGCGTGGCGCTGACCACCGCCAAGGGGCGGGATCTTATCGAGCTGGCTCGCAGTTCGCGCAAGGAGATCCAGCGCGTCGTCTGGCCCACGCGCCAGGAGACCGTGCAGACGACCATCATCGTGCTGGTCGCCGTGCTGCTGGTGGGGTTGATGCTGTGGCTGATTGACACCCTGTTGGGCTGGGCCATGTCCGGCATCATCGGTTAGGAGATTCCATGTCCAAGCGTTGGTACGTCGTACACGCCTACTCCGGTTTCGAGAAGCATGTCATGCGCTCGCTCATCGAGCGCGTGAAGCTTTATGGCATGGAGGATCAGTTCGGCGAGATCCTGGTGCCGACCGAAGAAGTCGTCGAGATGCGTGACGGCAAGCGGCGCAAGAGCGAGCGCAAGTTCTATCCCGGCTACGTGCTGGTCGAGATGGAAATGAACGACCAGACCTGGCACCTGGTCAATGAAACCCCGCGGGTGATGGGGTTCATTGGCGGCACGCCGGAGAAACCGGCGCCGATCACCCAGAAGGAAGCCGACGGCATCCTGCGCCGCGTGCAGGATGGCACCGACAAGCCGCGACCCAAGACGCTGTTCGAGCCGGGCGAGGCGGTGCGCGTCGTCGACGGCCCGTTCGCCGACTTCAATGGGGTGGTCGAAGAGGTCAACTACGAGAAGAGCCGCCTGCATGTCAGCGTGCTGATCTTCGGTCGCTCGACACCGGTGGAGCTCGAGTTCGCCCAGGTCGAGAAGGACTGACGTCCTTCGCCACCAATTTTTCGTCGGGCCGTCGAGGCGGTCCGCCAATCCGGGGAGCCGCGAGGCGCTACTACCCAACTGGAGTTCATCATGGCTAAGAAAGTCCAGGCCTACATCAAGCTGCAGGTCGCAGCGGGCAAGGCCAATCCGAGTCCCCCCGTGGGCCCCGCGCTGGGTCAGCACGGTGTCAATATCATGGAGTTCTGCAAGGCCTTCAACGCAGAAACCCAGGACATCGAGCCGGGTCTGCCGACGCCGGTGGTGATTACCGTCTACTCCGATCGCAGCTTCACGTTCGTCACCAAGACGCCGCCTGCTGCCGTGCTGCTCAAGAAAGCGGCCGGCATCAAGTCCGGTTCGGGTGAGCCGAACAAGAACAAGGTCGGCACCGTGACCCGCGAGCAGCTCGAAGAGATCGCCAAGACCAAGGAGCCGGACATGACGGCCGGCGATCTCGACGCCGCCGTGCGCACCATCGCCGGCAGCGCCCGCAGCATGGGCCTCAACGTGGAGGGTCTCTGATCATGGCTAAACTGTCCAAGCGCGCGCAGCTGTTCCGCGAGAAAGTCGACGCCTCCAAGGTCTATTCGGTAGACGAGGCCGTGGCATTGCTCTCCGAGCTGTCCAAGGTCAACTTCAAGGAGTCGCTCGACGTCGCCATCAATCTGGGCGTCGATCCGCGTAAATCCGACCAGGTCGTGCGTGGCGCCACCGTCATGCCCAACGGTACCGGCAAGGACGTGCGCGTTGCCGTCTTTACCCAGGGTGCCAACGAGGAAGCGGCCAAGGAAGCCGGTGCCGATATCGTCGGCATGGACGATCTTGCCGAGCAGGTCAAGAAGGGCAATCTGGACTTCGATGTGGTCATCGCCTCTCCCGACGCGATGCGCGTGGTCGGCCAGCTGGGCCAGATCCTCGGTCCGCGCGGCCTGATGCCCAACCCCAAGGTGGGTACCGTGACGCCCGACGTGGCGACCGCGGTCAAGAATGCCAAGGCCGGTCAGGTGCGCTTCCGTACCGACAAGAACGGCATCATCCACTCCACGCTGGGCAAGGTGGATTTCTCGGCCGATGCCATCCGTGGCAACCTCGACGCGCTGGTCAACGACCTCAAGCGCCTCAAGCCGAGCACCTCGAAGGGCATCTACTTCAAGAAAATGACCCTGTCCACGACCATGGGGCCGGGTCTGACCGTCGATCACTCTGCGTATATCTGACGTGTCGTACCAGGCAGTAACTTTGCGGTCCCCGTGCGCTGTTGCGCAGCGCTGGCGGGGCGCCGTCAAAGACCGCAGGCGTCATCCCCGGGTGACTTAATGGCTTAACGGTCGCCTGCGCAGATGGTGCCCCCGCCAGTTAGCTGGTGAGCACCATCATTCCGCGACCCGCCTGTAACGGCGGGTCGAGAAGGTAACCACCGGGGCAGTCTTGTTCGCAAGCGCCTCGGCACGAAGGAGTGAACACTGTGCCACTAGGTCTCGAAGGCAAGAAAGCGATAGTTGCTGAGGTCAGTGAGGCAGCGAAGGACGCTCTCTCCGTTGTAGTCGCCGACTCTCGCGGCGTCGATGTGGGCGCAATGACCGTATTGCGCAAGCAGGCTCGCGAGAACGGCGTGCAGATCCGTGTTGTCCGCAACACGCTGGCACGCCGTGCGCTGTCGGGCACTCCCTGGGAGTGCCTGAACGAGACGTTCGTCGGTCCGACCATGCTGGCCTTCTCCTATGAACATCCGGGCGCTGCCGCTCGTCTGTTCAAGGAGTTCGCCAAGAATCAGTCGGACTTCGAAGTCAAGGCGCTGGCCTACGAGGGTGAGTTCATCCCGGCCGTCGATCTCGACCGTCTGGCAACGCTGCCGACACGCGATGAGGCAATCGCCAAGCTGATGTCCGTCATGAAGGAAGCTTCTGCCGGCAAGCTCGTGCGCACCCTCGCTGCGCTGCGCGATCAGAAGCAGGAACAAGCCGCTTAAGGCGCCTGCTTGCCACAGCCTGAATCGTAGTTCCCGTTATCGAGCGCCGAACCCGCTACGGGGCGCTCCGCAAAGTTTAGGAAAGCAAACATGGCACTGACCAAAGAAGACATCATCAACGCCGTCGCCGACATGTCCGTGATGGAAGTCGCCGAGCTGATCGAAGCGATGGAAGAGAAGTTCGGCGTATCCGCCGCGGCCGCCGTCGTGGCTGGCCCGGGTGGCGGTGAAGCGGCTGTTGAAGAGGAGCAGACCGAGTTCGACCTGGTCCTGACCGCGGCCGGCGACAAGAAAGTCAACGTCATCAAGGTGGTTCGCGAGATCACCGGTCTTGGCCTGAAGGAAGCCAAGGGGGCCGTCGACGGCGCTCCGGCGACCATCAAGGAAGCGATGTCCAAGGACGACGCCGAAGAAGCCAAGAAGAAGCTGGAAGAAGCGGGCGCGTCTGTGGAGCTCAAGTAACCCTTGCGCTCCGAGGCTTCACGCGCTGCGTAAGCTTCCCTGGCTGGTGGCGGGACACCCGCTGCCGGCCTTTTTCTGTTGTTACTAGCGTCCTATCGTGTAGCTAAAACGGCCGATAAGTCGCTAAGCGAATTCCGACGGCGAGCCTCTTGCGGGGGCTTGCCGTCAGCGCCTGACGGGGTAGCCCCGGCAGGCGGCGCCGACCACGCATCGGTCACCCATGGTGAACAAGCTGGGGAATACAGATGGCTTACTCATACACTGAGAAAAAACGCATCCGCAAGGATTTCGGCAAACTGCCCCAAGTGATGGATGTGCCTTACCTGCTGGCCATCCAGCTTGATTCCTATTACGACTTCCTCCAGCAGGACCGGGCGCCCCAGGAGCGCCTCGAGGTCGGCTTGCATGCCGCCTTCAAGTCCGTGTTCCCGATCGAGAGCTTTTCAGGTAGCGCCGGGCTCGAATATGTCAGCTATCGTTTCGGCACTCCGGCGTTCGACGTCAAGGAGTGCCAGCTGCGCGGCGTAACCTACTCGGCACCGCTGCGGGTCAAGGTTCGACTGATCATCTACGACAAGGAATCGTCGAACAAGGCGATCAAGGATATCAAGGAGCAGGAAGTCTACATGGGGGAAATCCCCCTGATGACGGAGAACGGCACCTTCGTGGTCAACGGCACCGAGCGGGTCATCGTCTCCCAGCTCCACCGCTCGCCGGGCGTGTTCTTCGATCACGACAAGGGCAAGAGCCATTCGTCCGGCAAGCTTTTGTACTCCGCACGGGTCATTCCCTACCGCGGCTCCTGGCTGGACTTCGAGTTCGACCCCAAGGACAACGTCTTCGTGCGCATCGACCGTCGCCGCAAGCTGCCGGCGACCGTGCTGCTGCGCGCGCTGGGCATGAGCGCCGAAGAGATCCTCGACATCTTCTTCGACACCAGCACCTTCCACATCGAGAAGTCCGGCTTCTCGGTGGAGCTGGTGCCGTCGCGCCTGCGCGGCGAGACAGCGACCTTCGACATCAAGGACGCCGATGGCAGCCTGATCGTCGAGGAAGGCCGGCGCATCACCCAGAAGCACATCCGTCAGCTGGAAAAGTCGGGCCTCGAGCGTCTCGAGGTGCCGATGGAGTACCTGTACGGCAAGACGCTGGCCAAGGATCAGGTCGATCCCAACACCGGCGAGCTGATCTGCGAGTGCAACAGCGAATTGACCGTCGAGCTGCTCGAGAAGCTGGCCCAGGCGGGTATCACCCAGCTCGAGACGCTCTACACCAACGACCTGGACTGCGGTTCGTTCATCTCCGACACGCTCAAGCTGGATACCACGCGTTCCGCGCTCGAGGCACTGGTCGAGATCTACCGCATGATGCGCCCCGGCGAGCCGCCGACCAAGGAAGCCGCCGAGACGCTGTTCCACAATCTGTTCTTCACCGAAGACCGCTACGACCTGTCCGGCGTCGGTCGCATGAAGTTCAACCGGCGTCTGCGTCGTGAATCCGACACCGGTCCGGGCGTGCTCGACAACGGCGACATCGTTGCGGTGCTCAAGGAACTGATCAACATCCGCAACGGCTTCGGCGACGTCGACGACATCGACCACCTCGGCAACCGGCGCATCCGCTGCGTCGGCGAGATGGCCGAGAACCAGTTCCGTGTCGGCCTGGTGCGCGTCGAGCGTGCGGTCAAGGAACGCCTGTCGATGGCCGAGAGCGAAGGCCTGATGCCGCAGGATTTGATCAACGCCAAGCCAGTGGCGGCGGCGGTCAAGGAGTTCTTCGGCTCGAGCCAGTTGTCGCAGTTCATGGACCAGAACAACCCGCTGTCCGAGGTCACCCACAAGCGGCGTGTCTCGGCGCTCGGGCCGGGCGGTCTGACCCGCGAGCGGGCCGGTTTCGAGGTGCGTGACGTTCACGCCACGCACTACGGCCGGCTGTGCCCGATCGAGACCCCGGAAGGGCCGAACATCGGCCTGATCAACTCGCTGGCCACCTACAGTCGCGCCAACAGCTACGGTTTCCTCGAGACGCCGTACCGCAGGGTCGTCGATCGTCAGGTCACCGACGAGATGGTTCACCTGTCGGCGATCGAGGAGGGTGACTTCATCATTGCCCAGGCCTCGGCCACTGTCGACGAGGGCAACAAGCTGGTCGACGATCTGGTGCAGGTCCGCCACCGCGGCGAAACCACCTTCATGGCGCCCGACAAGGTGACCCTGATGGACGTCTCGCCGCGCCAGGTGGTGTCGGTCGCCGCGGCGTTGATTCCGTTCCTCGAGCACGATGACGCCAACCGCGCCCTGATGGGCTCTAACATGCAGCGTCAGGCGGTGCCCACGCTGCGCGCCGACAAGCCGCTGGTGGGTACCGGCATGGAGCGCTTCGTCGCCCGCGATTCCGGCGTGTGTGCCGTGGCCCGGCGCGGCGGGGTGATCGACTCGGTCGACGCCCAGCGAATCGTGGTGCGGATCAACGAGGACGAGATCATCGGCGGCGAAGCCGGCGTCGACATCTACAACCTGACCAAGTACATCCGTTCCAACCAGAACACCTGCATGAACCAGCGCCCGATCGTGCGCCCGGGCGATGCGGTGGCGCGTGGCGACATCCTCGCCGACGGCCCGTCCGTCGACATGGGCGACCTGGCGCTGGGCCAGAACATGCGCATGGCCTTCATGCCCTGGAACGGCTACAACTTCGAGGATTCGATCCTGGTCTCCGAGCGGGTGGTGCAGGAGGATCGCTTCACCAGCATCCACATCCAGGAACTGACCAGCGTTTCGCGCGACACCAAGCTGGGCGCCGAGGAGATCACCTCGGACATTCCCAACGTCGGCGAGTCGGCGCTGTCCAAGCTCGACGAGGCGGGGATCGTCTACATCGGTGCCGAAGTCGGCGCCGGCGATATCCTGGTCGGCAAGGTCACGCCCAAGGGCGAGACCCAGCTGACCCCGGAAGAGAAGCTGCTGCGGGCGATCTTCGGCGAGAAGGCCTCCGACGTGAAAGACACTTCGCTGCGTGCGCCGACCGGCATGAAGGGTACGGTCATCGACGTTCAGGTATTCACCCGCGACGGCGTCGAAAAGGACTCGCGGGCGCTGGCGATCGAGCAGATGCAGCTCGACGAGGTGCGCAAGGACCTGCAGGAGACCTACCGCATCGCCGAGGAGGCGACCTTCGAGCGCTTGAAGCGCGCGCTGTCCGGCCAGGCCGTCAACGGCGGGCCCAAGCTCAAGAAGGGCGACGAGCTGTCCGAGGAGTACCTCGACGAGTTGCCGCGTCAGCAGTGGTTCAAGCTGCGCCTGCAGGATGAAAGCCTGAATGAACTGCTCGCCCAGGCCGACGAACAGCTGGAGAATCGCCGCAAGGAGATGGACGAGCGTTTCGAGGACAAGAAGCGCAAGCTGACCCAAGGTGACGACCTGGCGCCGGGCGTGCTGAAGATCGTCAAGGTCTACCTGGCGGTCAAGCGGCGCATCCAGCCGGGCGACAAGATGGCCGGCCGTCACGGCAACAAGGGCGTCATCTCGGCGATCATGCCGATCGAGGACATGCCGTTCGACGACCAGGGCGAACCGGTCGACGTGGTGCTCAACCCGTTGGGCGTGCCGTCGCGGATGAATGTCGGGCAGATCCTCGAGACCCACCTGGGCATGGCCGCGCGCGGGCTCGGGGTGAAGATCGACGCCATGCTGCGCGACGCCCGCGAACAGCAGGTCGGCGAGATCCGCGAGTTCCTGGGCAAGGTCTACAACACCCAGGGCACCCGTCACGAGGACATCGAGTCGCTGTCCGACGACGAGGTGATCGCCCTGGCCAGGAACCTGCGCGGCGGCGTGCCGATGGCCTCGCCGGTGTTCGACGGCGCCCAGGAGCAGGAGATCAAGGGCCTGCTCAAGCTCGCCGATCTGCCCGACTCGGGCCAGATGACGCTCTACGACGGGCGTACCGGCGAGCAGTTCGACCGTCCGGTGACCGTGGGCTACATGTACATGCTCAAGCTCAACCACCTGGTGGATGACAAGATGCATGCGCGTTCCACCGGTTCCTACTCGCTGGTCACCCAGCAGCCGCTGGGCGGCAAGGCGCAGTTCGGCGGTCAGCGTTTCGGCGAGATGGAGGTGTGGGCGCTCGAGGCGTACGGCGCCGCCTACACCCTGCAGGAGATGCTCACGGTCAAGTCCGACGATGTCGAAGGGCGCACCAAGATGTACAAGAACATCGTCGACGGCGACCACGCCATGCAGGCGGGCATGCCGGAGTCCTTCAACGTGCTGGTGAAGGAAATCCGCTCGCTGGGTATCGATATCGAGCTGGAAGGCTGAACGCCCGACGCTGAACAATGACGGTCCGCGGGACCCCGCTGGATTCGGGTCCCGCTCATGACAACTCCGCAACGGAGCGACCCCATGAAAGATTTGGTGAAAGTCCTCAAATCGCAGTCACAGTCCGACGAGTTCGACGCGATCAAGATATCGCTGGCGTCGCCGGACATGATTCGCTCCTGGTCGTATGGCGAAGTCAAGAAGCCGGAGACCATCAACTACCGTACGTTCAAGCCCGAGCGTGACGGCCTGTTCTGTGCCAAGATCTTCGGCCCGGTGAAGGATTACGAATGCTTGTGCGGCAAGTACAAGCGCATGAAGCATCGCGGCATCATCTGCGAGAAGTGCGGCGTCGAGGTGACCAAGGCGGTGGTGCGCCGCGAGCGCATGGCACACATCGAGCTGGCCAGCCCGGTCGCGCACATCTGGTTCTTGAAGTCGCTGCCGTCGCGCATCGGCATGTTCCTCGACATGACCCTGCGCGACATCGAGCGGGTGCTGTACTTCGAATCGTTCGTGGTCATCGATCCGGGCATGACCACCCTCGAGCGCGGTCAGCTGCTCAACGACGAGCAGTACTTCGAGGCGCTCGAGGAGTTCGGCGACGACTTCGACGCGCGGATGGGCGCCGAAGCGGTCCAGGCGCTGCTCAAGGACATCGATCTCGGCGAGGAGATCGAGCGTCTGCGCGAGGAGATTCCGCAGACCAACTCCGAAACCAAGATCAAGAAGCTCTCCAAGCGCCTCAAGCTGCTGGAGGCCTTCCACAAGTCCGGCAACGCCCCGGCGTGGATGGTCATGGAAGTGCTGCCGGTGCTGCCGCCGGACCTGCGTCCGCTGGTGCCGCTGGACGGCGGACGCTTCGCGACCTCGGATCTCAACGACCTGTACCGCCGAGTGATCAACCGCAACAACCGCTTGAAGCGCCTGCTCGATCTCAATGCGCCGGACATCATTGTGCGCAACGAGAAGCGTATGCTGCAGGAATCGGTGGATGCGCTGCTCGACAACGGCCGTCGCGGCCGGGCGATCACCGGCTCCAACAAGCGTCCGCTCAAGTCGCTGGCCGACATGATCAAGGGCAAGCAGGGGCGCTTTCGTCAGAACCTGCTGGGCAAGCGCGTCGACTATTCCGGGCGTTCGGTGATCACCGTCGGCCCGACCCTGCGCCTGCATCAGTGCGGTCTGCCCAAGAAGATGGCGCTCGAGCTGTTCAAGCCGTTCATCTATTCCAAGCTGCAATCCAGCGGCCAGGCGTCCACCATCAAGGCCGCCAAGAAGATGGTCGAGCGCGAGCTGCCCGAGGTGTGGGATATCCTCGCCGACGTCATCCGCGAGCATCCGGTGCTGCTCAACCGCGCGCCGACCCTGCACCGCCTGGGCATCCAGGCGTTCGAACCGCTGCTGATCGAAGGCAAGGCGATCCAGCTGCACCCGCTGGTCTGCGCCGCCTACAACGCCGACTTCGACGGCGACCAGATGGCCGTGCACGTGCCGCTGACGCTGGAAGCCCAGCTCGAAGCGCGCGCGCTGATGATGTCGACCAACAACGTGCTGTCGCCGGCCAACGGCGAGCCGATCATCGTGCCGTCGCAGGACGTGGTGCTGGGTCTGTACTACATGACCCGCGAGAAGATCAACGCCAAGGGCGAGGGGATGGTGTTCGCCAATCTCAAGGAAGTCGAGCGCGCCTTCGGCACCCAGAGCGTGTCGCTGCATGCCCGGGTCAAGGTTCGTCTGACCGAGTATCTGCCCGAGGTGGAAGACGGCGAGCTCATCGAGAAGACCTCGCTGTACGACACCACCGTCGGCCGTGCGCTGCTGTTCCGCATCCTGCCCAAGGGCGCGCCGTTCTCGCTGGTCGACCAGCCGATGAAGAAGAAGTCGATCTCTAGATTGATCAACGAGGTCTATCGCAGCGCCGGCCTCAAGGAAACGGTGATCTTCGCCGACCAGCTGATGTACACCGGCTTTCGGCTGGCGACCTGGTCCGGGGCGTCGATCGGCGTCAACGACTTCGTCATCCCCGGTGCGAAGGCCGAGATCGTCGACGCCGCCGAGGACGAGGTCAAGGAGATCGAGGATCAGTTCTCCTCGGGCCTGGTCACCGCCGGCGAGAAGTACAACAAGGTCATCGACATCTGGTCGAAGGCCAACGACAAGGTCGCCAAGGCGATGATGACGGGGATTTCCAAGGAAACCGTCACCGACCGCGAAGGCAACCAGGTCGAGCAGGACTCGTTCAACAGCGTGTTCATCATGGCCGATTCCGGGGCGCGGGGTAGCGCCGCGCAGATTCGCCAGTTGGCGGGCATGCGCGGGCTGATGGCCAAGCCGGACGGCTCGATCATCGAGACCCCGATCGTCGCCAACTTCCGTGAAGGCCTGAACGTTCTGCAGTACTTCATCTCGACTCACGGCGCGCGCAAGGGCCTGGCGGATACGGCACTCAAGACCGCCAACTCCGGCTACCTGACGCGGCGTCTGGTCGATGTCGCCCAGGACCTGGTGGTCACCGACACCGACTGCGGCACCGAGGAAGGTCTGACGCTGCATCCGGTCATCGAGGGCGGCGACATCATCGTCTCGCTGGCCCAACGCGTGCTGGGTCGCGTGGTGGCCCGCGACGTCGTCGATCCGTCCAGCGACGAGGTGCTGATTCCCAAGGGCACGTTGCTCGACGAGGCCTGGTGCGAGGATCTCGACACCATGGGCGTCGACGAGATCGTGGTGCGCAGCGCAATCAGCTGCGAGACCCCGCATGGCGTCTGCTCGGCGTGCTACGGACGCGATCTGGCGCGCGGCCATCAGGTCAACCAGGGCGAGTCGGTGGGCGTCATCGCCGCCCAGTCGATCGGTGAGCCGGGTACCCAGCTGACCATGCGTACCTTCCACATCGGCGGCGCCGCGTCGCGCGCCTCGGCGGTGGACAGCGTGCAGGTCAAGCACGGCGGCCGGGTGCGGCTGCACAACATCAAGCACGTCGAGCGCGCCGACGGCAAGCTGGTGGTGGTGTCCCGTTCCAGCGCCCTGGCCGTCGCCGACGACCACGGTCGCGAGCGCGAGTACTACAAGCTGCCCTACGGCGCCGAGCTGTCGGTCAAGGATGGCGATGCGGTCGACGGCGGTCAGACGGTCGCCAAGTGGGACCCGCATACCCACCCGGTGGTCGCCGAGGTCGAGGGCAAGGCGCAGTACATCGACATGGACGAGGGCATCACCATCCACCGCAGCGTGGACGAGATGACCGGTCTGTCGTCGATCGAGGTGATCGAGGCGGCGTCGCGGCCGGCGGCGGGTCGCGACAAGCGGCCGCTGCTGATGCTGCTCGACGAGGCCGGCGAGCACGTCACGCTGCCGGGCTCGAACACCCCGGTGCAGTACCTGCTGCCCGGCCGGGCGATTGTCTCGGCGGAAAACGGCGCCACGATCGGCGTCGGTGAGGTGATTGCGCGCATCCCGGTGGAGGCATCCGGCAACAAAGACATCACCGGGGGGCT
Source organism: Halomonas sp. IOP_31 (assembly GCF_021151495.1). NCBI lineage: Bacteria > Pseudomonadati > Pseudomonadota > Gammaproteobacteria > Oceanospirillales > Halomonadaceae > Halomonas > Halomonas sp. IOP_31. The sequence continues at coordinate 14,025 of NZ_JAIRBP010000002.1, forward strand.
GCCGCGGGTCGCCGACCTGTTCGAGGCGCGCAAGCCGAAGGAGCCGTCGATCCTCGCCGAAATCACCGGTGTGATCAGCTTCGGCAAGGAGACCAAGGGCAAGCGTCGTCTGACGATCACTCCGGAATCCGGCGATCCGTTCGAGATGCTGATTCCGAAATGGCGCCAGATCGCGGTGTTCGAGGGCGAGACCGTCGAGAAGGGCGAGGTGATCTCCGACGGGCCGAGCAACCCGCACGACATCCTGCGGCTGCTGGGTGTCGCCGAGCTGGCCAAGTACATCACCGCCGAGATCCAGGAGGTCTATCGCCTCCAGGGCGTGGGCATCAACGACAAGCACATCGAAGTGATCGTGCGTCAGATGTTGCGCAAGGTGGAGATTACCGACGCCGGCGACGCCGACTTCATTCCCGGCGATCAGGTCGAGCTGGTCCGGGTGCTCGAGGAGAACGCCCGCCTGGCCGGCGAGGACAAGTTCCCGGCCAAGTACGAACGCGTGCTGCTGGGCATCACCAAGGCCTCGCTGGCCACCGAGTCGTTCATCTCCGCGGCTTCCTTCCAGGAGACCACGCGGGTGCTGACCGAGGCGGCGGTGACCGGCAAGCGCGACTACCTGCGCGGGCTCAAGGAGAACGTCGTGGTGGGTCGTCTGATCCCGGCGGGCACCGGCTTGACGCATCACGCCGAGCGCCGTCGCCGGCGCGAGGAGGCGGCCAATCCGTATCAGCCGTCGGCCTACGACGTCGAGCAGGAGCTGGGTGCCCAGCTGACCGCGCTCGATGCCGACGACGACGACCTGTAAGGCAGTGCGCGGGAGGGGCCGGCACCTTGGGCGCCGGCCTTGACGCCGCTCGTGGCAAGACTTTAGAATGCCCAGCCTTTAATAGTGGGGTGGGTACGCCCGCGCTTGCTATTAAGGCAAGGCAACCATTGGAGACAGCTACAGACATGGCAACGATCAACCAGCTCGTGCGCAAGCCGCGCAAGCGCCAGGCCGCCAAGAGCGACGTGCCGGCGCTTGAGGCCTGCCCGCAGCGCCGCGGGGTCTGCACCCGCGTGTACACCACCACGCCGAAGAAGCCGAACTCAGCACTGCGCAAGGTGTGCCGCGTTCGTCTGACCAACGGCTACGAAGTCACCTCCTATATCGGCGGTGAAGGCCACAATCTTCAGGAGCACTCCGTGGTCCTGATCCGTGGCGGCCGTGTCAAGGACTTGCCGGGTGTGCGCTATCACACCGTGCGTGGCGCACTCGATACCTCGGGCGTGCAGAATCGTAAGCAGGGCCGTTCCAAGTACGGCACCAAGCGTCCCAAGACCTAACCGTCCGGACGTCGCAATATCAGCGTAACTATTTCGAGCGTAACAACGGTCAGATAAGAGTAAGGTCGAGCGGCGCCCGCGGTTGTAGGTCTCGGCGCGCGAGTCTCGGGTTTACCTGAAGGACCCTTCAATTGAGGGCTTATCATGCCTAGAAGAAGAGTTGCCGCTAAGCGCGAGATTCTTCCGGATCCTAAATTCGGAAGCGAGCGCCTGGCTAAGTTCATGAACCACTTGATGTACGGCGGCAAGAAATCTGTAGCTGAGCGTATCGTATACGGTGCGCTGGACCGGGTTGCCGAGCGCGGGAAAGATGCGCCGCTGGAAATCTTCGACAAGGCCCTGGAGGCGATCCAGCCGATGGTCGAGGTCAAGTCACGCCGGGTTGGTGGTGCGACTTATCAAGTGCCCGTGGAAGTGCGTCCCTCGCGGCGTCAGGCGCTGGCCATGCGCTGGCTGGTCGACGCCGCCCGCAACCGTGGTGAGAAGACCATGGTGCTGCGTCTGGCCGGCGAAATGCTGGACGCCGCCGAAGGCAAGGGCGCTGCCGTGAAGAAGCGTGAAGACGTGCATCGCATGGCAGAAGCCAACAAGGCCTTCTCTCACTACCGCTTCTAAAGCGTCGCTTCTAACCAACGGGGAGTCCCATCGTGGCACGTAAGACACCACTCAAGCGTTACCGCAATATCGGTATCGTTGCCCACGTCGACGCCGGGAAGACCACCACTACCGAGCGTGTCCTGTTCTATACCGGTCTGTCCCACAAGGTCGGCGAGGTCCATGAGGGCGCTGCCACCATGGACTGGATGGAGCAGGAGCAGGAGCGTGGCATCACCATCACCTCCGCGGCGACCACCTGCTTCTGGCAGGGCATGAGCAAGCAGTTCGATGAGCATCGCATCAACATCATCGACACCCCGGGGCACGTCGACTTCACTATCGAAGTCGAGCGCTCCCTGCGCGTGCTCGATGGTGCAGTCGTCGTGCTGTGCGGCAGCTCCGGCGTTCAGCCGCAGACCGAGACCGTGTGGCGTCAGGCCAACAAGTACGAAGTCCCGCGCATGGTGTTCGTCAACAAGATGGACCGTGCCGGTGCCGACTTCTTCATGGTCATCGATCAGTTGAAGAGCCGGCTGGGCGCCAATGCCGTGCCGATCCAGATCAACTGGGGCGCGGAAGAGGAGTTCAAGGGCGTCGTCGACCTGATCGAGATGAAGGCGATCCTGTGGGACGAAGCCAACCACGGCATGAACTACGAGTTGGTCGACATTCCGGCTGACCTGCAGGAAACCGCCGAGAAGTACCGCGAGGAAATGGTCGAGGCCGCCGCCGAGGCGTCCGAGGAATTGACCGAGAAGTACCTCGAAGGTGGTGAGCTGACGATTGCCGAGATCAAGGCCGGCCTGCGTCGTCGCACGCTGGACAACGAGATCGTGCTGGTCACGTGTGGCTCCGCGTTCAAGAACAAGGGCGTCCAGGCGGTGCTCGATGGCGTCATCGAGTACATGCCGTCACCCACCGAGGTCAAGGCCATCGAGGGTGAGCTGGACGACAAGGACGGCACCATCGCCACGCGCGAAGCGGACGACAGTGCGCCGTTCTCGGCCCTGGCCTTCAAGATCGCTACCGATCCGTTCGTCGGCACCCTGACCTTCATTCGCGTCTATTCCGGCGTGCTAAAGTCCGGTGACAGCGTTTACAACTCTGTTAAACAGAAAAAAGAGCGCGTGGGCCGTATCGTCCAGATGCACGCCAACTCCCGTGAAGAAATCAAGGAAGTTCTGGCGGGTGACATTGCGGCCTGTATCGGTCTCAAGGACGTCACCACTGGTGACACCCTGTGCGACATCAACGAGAAGATCGTTCTGGAGCGCATGGAGTTCCCGGATCCGGTCATCTCGGTGGCGGTCGAGCCGAAGTCCAAGGCCGATCAGGAGAAGATGGGCGTCGCACTGGGCAAGCTGGCTCAGGAAGACCCGTCGTTCCGCGTCCAGACCGACGAGGAGACCGGCCAGACGATCATCTCCGGCATGGGCGAGTTGCATCTCGACATCCTCGTCGACCGCATGCGTCGCGAGTTCAAGGTCGAGGCCAACATCGGCAAGCCGCAGGTGGCCTATCGCGAGACCATTCGTCGCAGTGTCGAGCAGGAAGGCAAGTTCGTCCGTCAGTCGGGCGGTCGCGGTCAGTACGGTCACGTGCACCTGCGCATCGAGCCGTTGACGGCCGAAGACAAGGGCGAGGACGAGGACATGCACTTCAAGTTCGCGTCCGAGATCGTCGGCGGTGTGGTTCCCAAGGAATACGTGCCGGCCGTCGAGAAAGGGGCCTATGAGCAGCTGCAGAACGGTGTCATCGCGGGTTACCCGATGATCGACGTCAAGGTTACGCTGTTCGACGGCTCCTACCATGACGTGGACTCCAACGAGACCGCGTTCAAGATCGCCTCTTCGATGGCGGTCAAGGAAGGGGCTCGCAAGGCCAAGGCCGTCCTGCTGGAGCCGGTGATGAAGGTCGAGGTCGTGACCCCGGAGGATTTCATGGGTGATGTCATGGGCGACCTGAACCGCCGTCGTGGCCTTGTACAGGGCATGGATGACTCCTCTATGGGCAAGGTCATCCGCGCCACGGTTCCGTTGGCTGAGATGTTCGGTTACGCGACCGATCTGCGTTCTCAGACCCAGGGCCGCGCAAGCTACACCATGGAGTTTGCGAATTACGAAGAGGCGCCGTCCAGCGTCGTTGAAGCCGTCATCAACCAGAACGGTTAACCGTTAGCTAACGTAAAGAGGTTATAGCAGTGGCTAAGGAAAAATTTGAGCGTTCCAAACCGCATATCAACGTCGGCACCATCGGTCACGTCGACCACGGCAAGACCACGCTGACTGCGGCTCTCACTCGTGTTTCCGCCGAGGTGTTCGGTGGCGACTGGCGCGCCTTCGATACCATCGACAACGCTCCCGAAGAGCGTGAGCGTGGTATCACCATCTCGACCGCGCACGTCGAGTATCAATCCGAGACGCGTCACTACGCCCACGTCGACTGCCCGGGACACGCCGACTACGTCAAGAACATGATCACCGGTGCTGCGCAGATGGACGGCGCGATCCTGGTCTGTTCCGCCGCTGACGGCCCGATGCCGCAGACCCGCGAGCACATCCTGCTGTCGCGTCAGGTCGGCGTGCCGTACATCGTCGTGTTCCTGAACAAGGCCGACATGGTCGACGACGAAGAGCTGCTCGAGCTGGTCGAGATGGAAGTGCGCGAACTGCTCTCCGAGTACGACTTCCCGGGCGACGACACGCCGATCATCATCGGTTCCGCGCTGATGGCGCTCGACGGCAAGGACGACAACGGCATGGGCACCACCGCCGTTGCCAACCTGATCAAGTCCCTCGACGAGTACATCCCGGAGCCGGAGCGTGCCATCGACCAGCCGTTTTTGATGCCGATCGAGGACGTGTTCTCGATCTCCGGTCGCGGTACCGTGGTGACCGGTCGCGTCGAGCGCGGCATCGTCAAGAGCGGCGAGGAAGTCGAGATCGTCGGTCTCAAGGACACCGTCAAGACCACCGTTACCGGTGTCGAGATGTTCCGCAAGCTGCTCGACGAAGGGCGTGCCGGCGAGAACATCGGTGCCCTGCTGCGTGGCACCAAGCGTGACGACGTCGAGCGTGGCCAGGTCCTGGCCAAGCCGGGCAGCATCAACCCGCACACCGTCTTCGAAGCCGAAGTCTACGTGCTGTCCAAGGAAGAAGGCGGTCGCCATACCCCGTTCTTCAAGGGCTATCGTCCGCAGTTCTACTTCCGGACCACCGATGTGACCGGAACCTGTGAACTGCCGGAAGGCGTCGAGATGGTCATGCCGGGCGACAACGTGCAGATGACCGTCACGCTGATCGCGCCGATCGCCATGGAAGACGGCCTGCGCTTCGCGGTTCGCGAAGGCGGTCGTACCGTGGGCGCCGGCGTCGTCGCCAAGATCGTCAAGTAAGTCTCGGACTGCTGATGATTGAAGGGGGCTCCGCAAGGAGCCCCCTTTTCTGCGCATGTTGGCTTTCCCGTTTGACTCTGGGAAGTTGCATGCCTATAATGCGCATCCTTTAAATGCGTGGGTAGACGGCTCGCGCCGTCGACATCCATTGGAGTTTAGGGCTAATGCAGAACCAGAAGATTCGCATTCGGCTGAAGGCATTCGACCATCGCCTGATCGACCAGTCCGCCCAGGAGATCGTGGATACCGCGAAGCGGACCGGGGCTCAGGTGCACGGCCCGATTCCGCTGCCGACCAACCGTGAGCGCTACACGGTGCTGATCTCGCCGCACGTCAACAAAGACGCGCGCGACCAGTACGAGATTCGCACTCACAAGCGCGTGCTCGACATCGTCGAGCCGACGGAGAAGACCGTCGATGCGCTGATGAAACTCGACCTCGCCGCCGGCGTGGACGTCCAAATCAAGCTCGATTGATACCACACTAGTCACTGCGGCCCAGCGCTGGTCACACCGTATCAGCAGCAGCCGCCACGCCGTGATGGCGTCATACAACGTGCTAGTGGAATGCTCTGGAAAGGGCAGCCATAGCGGGTGATAGCCCCGTACACTATAGGAGACTGAACATGACTATCGGTTTGGTCGGTAAGAAGAGCGGTATGACCCGCGTCTTCACCGAAGATGGCGCATCCGTGCCCGTAACCGTTATCGAGGTTGAGCCTAACCGCGTGACCTGTGTCAAGACCGTCGAAAGCGACGGTTACAACGCGGTGCAGGTGACAACCGGTTCCCGCAAGGCCAAGCATCTGACCAAGGCGGCCGCAGGCCAGTTCGCCAAGGCAGGCATCGAGGCCGGTCGTTCATTGATGGAGTTCCGTCTTGCCGAAGGCGAGCAAGCTCCGCAAGTGGGCGGCGAAATCACCGTATCCCTCTTTGAAGCTGGTCAGAAGGTCGACGTGACCGGCACCTCCAAGGGCAAGGGCTTCCAGGGCGCCGTCAAGCGCTGGAACTTCCGCACCCAGGACATGACCCACGGCAACTCCCTGTCCCATCGGGCACCCGGCTCCATCGGCCAGTGCCAGACCCCGGGGCGCGTTTTCAAGGGCAAGAAGATGGCCGGTCAGATGGGCAACGCCCGGACTACCGTCCAGAGCCTGGAAATCGTCCGTGTCGATGCCGAACGCAACCTGCTGCTGATCAAGGGCGCCGTTCCTGGTGCGCCGGGCGGCGACGTGATCGTTCGCACAGCCGTGAAAGCTCGCTGAGGGGTAACTACCGATGAATCTGAATCTTGCAGGTGCAAGCGCCGGTACTGTCGAAGTCGCCGACGCAACCTTTGGCAAAGAATTCAACGAAGCGCTGGTCCACCAGGTGGTCACCGCCTATCTGGCGGCGGGCCGTCAGGGCACCCGCGCTCAGAAGACCCGTTCCGACGTGCGTGGCGGCGGCAAGAAGCCGTGGCGCCAGAAAGGCACCGGTCGCGCACGCGCCGGTACCATCCGCTCGCCGCTGTGGCGTAGCGGCGGTGTGACCTTTGCGGCACGTCCCCAGGACTACACCCAGAAGGTCAACCGCAAGATGTACCGCGCGGCGATGCGTTCGATCCTCTCCGAGCTGATCCGTCAGGAACGCCTGGTGGTGGTCGAGGAGTTCGCCGTCGAGACGCCCAAGACCAAGCAGTTGGTGGCCAAGCTGGGCGAGCTGGGTCTCGAAAAAGTGCTGATCGTCAGCGACGACATCGACGAGAAGCTCTATCTGGCCGCTCGCAACATTCCCAACGTGGATGTGGTCGACGTCCCCGCTGCCGATCCGGTGAGCCTGGTCGCCTTCGACAAGGTGCTGGTCACCGTCTCCGCTCTGCGCAAATTCGAGGAGAAGCTGGCATGAACCAGGAACGTGTATTCAAGGTTCTGCTCGGACCGCACGTGACCGAGAAGGCCGCCTTCGCCGCCGAGAACAACCAGTACGTGTTCAAGGTGGCCAGTGACGCGACCAAGCCGGAGATCAAGAAGGCCGTTCAGGCGCTCTTCGGCAAGCAGGTCGAGCGCGTGCAGGTCCTCAACGTGAAGGGCAAGACCAAGCGCACCCAGAATGGCACGGGCCTGCGCAAGGGCTACCGCAAGGCCTACGTAACGCTGGCCGCGGGCGAGACCCTCGAAGACTTCTCTGGCGCCGAATAAGGGCAGGAGTACGGATCATGGCAGTAGTTAAGACCAAACCCACATCCGCCGGTCGTCGCCACCTGGTAAAGGTCGTCAACGACGAGCTCTACAAGGGCCGGCCGTACGCGCCGCTGCTCGAGAAGCAGTCGAAGTCCGGCGGGCGTAACAACCATGGCCGCATCACCACGCGTCACGTGGGCGGCGGCCATCGTCAGCATTATCGCCAGATCGACTTCAAGCGCAACAAGGATGGCGTTCCCGCCATCGTCGAGCGCCTCGAGTACGATCCCAATCGCAGTGCTCACATCGCGCTGCTGAAATATCTGGACGGCGAGCGTCGCTACGTGATCGCGCCCAAGGGCGTGAGCGCGGGCGATCAGCTGGAATCCGGGGTCAATGCGCCGATCAAGCGTGGCAACACGCTGCCGCTGCGCAACATCCCGCTGGGTTCCACCGTTCATTGCATCGAGCTCAAGCCCGGCAAGGGCGCGCAGTTGGCACGCAGTGCCGGTGCCAGCGCCCAGCTGGTCGCTCGCGAGAGCAACTACGCCACCCTGCGTCTGCGCTCCGGCGAGATGCGCAAGGTGCTGGCGGAATGCCGCGCGACACTCGGTGAGGTGAGCAACTCAGAGCACAGCCTCCGTCAACTCGGCAAGGCCGGTGCCAAGCGCTGGCGCGGTGTGCGCCCGACCGTTCGCGGTGTCGCGATGAACCCGGTGGACCACCCGCACGGCGGCGGTGAAGGCCGCAGCAGTGGCGGCCGTCATCCGGTCAGCCCGTGGGGCGTTCCCACCAAGGGCCACAAGACCCGCAAGAACAAGCGCACCGACAAGCTGATCGTCCGTCGCCGCAAGGCCCGGAAATAAGATCCAACGCCAAGACATCAAGAGGTAACGGCTGTGCCACGTTCACTGAAGAAAGGTCCATTTATTGACCTTCATCTGTTGAAGAAGGTTGAGACTGCAGTGGAAAAGAACGACCGCAAACCGATCAAGACCTGGTCGCGTCGTTCGATGATCCTGCCCAACATGGTCGGGCTCACCATTGCAGTCCATAACGGTCGCCAACACGTCCCGGTGCACGTCTCCGAGGAAATGGTTGGCCACAAGCTGGGCGAATTCGCTGCTACCCGCACCTATCGCGGCCATGCGGCGGACAGGAAAGCCAAACGGTAAGCCAGAGAGGGATTAGAGATGGAAGTCACAGCTAAGCTGCGTGGCGCTCGTTTATCCGCCCAGAAGGCCCGTTTGGTGGCTGACCAGGTGCGCGGTAAGCCGGTCGCCGAAGCGATTGACCTGCTGACCTTCTCGCCGAAGAAGGCTGCCAAGCTGGTCAAGAAGACGCTTCAGTCCGCCATTGCGAACGCGGAAGAAAACAACGGCATGGACATCGACGAGCTGCGTGTCTCGACCATCTGTGTCGATGAGGGCATGACGCTCAAGCGCATCCAGCCGCGCGCCAAGGGCCGTGCGGATCGCATCTTGAAGCGCACATGCCACATCACCGTCAAGGTAGCCGAGAAGTAGGAGTCGACCAGATGGGTCAGAAAGTAAATCCGACAGGTATTCGGCTGGGTATCGTCAAGGACCATACTTCGGTCTGGTACGCCGAACGCGGTGCTTATGCCGACAAGCTGAACAGCGATCTCGAAGTGCGCAGCTTCCTGGAACAGCGTTTGAAGAACGCCTCCGTGAGCCGCATCACCATCGAGCGCCCCGCGAACAACGCTCGTATCACCATTCACACTGCCCGTCCGGGCATCGTGATCGGCAAGAAGGGCGAAGATGTCGACCGGCTGCGCCGCGACGTCACCGCGATGATGGGCGTGCCGGTACACGTCAACATCGAGGAAGTCCGCAAGCCGGAACTCGACGCCCAGCTCGTCGCGCAGAACGTGTGCGGCCAGCTCGAGCGCCGGGTGATGTTCCGTCGTGCCATGAAGCGCGCCGTACAGAACGCCATGCGCCTGGGCGCCGGCGGCATCAAGATCCAGCTGTCAGGGCGTCTTGGTGGTGCGGAAATCGCGCGTACCGAATGGTATCGCGAAGGCCGTGTGCCGCTGCACACCCTGCGTGCGGACATCGATTACGCGACCTACGAAGCCCACACCACCTACGGCGTCATCGGCGTCAAGGTGTGGATCTTCAAGGGTGAAATCCTCGGGGGCATCGAAGAGGTGCGTGCCAAGCAGAAGCAACAGGCTCAGGCTGCGCCCAAGAAGAAAGGTTCCAAGTAAGGGGAGATGTAATCGATGTTGCAACCCAAGCGTACGAAATTCCGCAAGGTGATGAAGGGCCGCAATCGTGGCCTGGCACACCGCGGAAGCAAGGTGAGTTTCGGCGAATACGGCCTCAAGGCGACGGGTCGCGGTCGCGTCACCGCTCGCCAGATCGAAGCCGGTCGGCGTGCGATCACGCGCCACGTCAAGCGTGGCGGCAAGATCTGGATCCGGGTCTTTCCGGACAAGCCAGTGACCAAAAAGCCGCTGGAAGTCCGGATGGGTAAGGGCAAGGGCTCCGTCGAGTACTGGGTCGCGCAGATCCAGCCCGGCAAGGTGCTCTACGAGATCGAAGGGGTCCCGGAGGAGCTGGCGCGTGAAGCCTTCTCGCTGGCGGCTCAGAAATTCCCGGTCTCGACCACCTTTGTGAAACGGACGGTGATGTGATGAAAGCCCAGGAAATTCGTGAAAAATCGGTCGAAGCGCTGCAGGAGCAGCTTTTCGAACTCCTCCGCGAGCAGTTCAACCTGCGTATGCAGAAGGCCACCGGCCAGTTGAGCCAGACCCATCTGCTCAAGCAGGTGCGCCGGGATATTGCCCGCGTGAAGACGGTGCTCAACGAGAAGGCAGGTGACTGAGATGGCCGAAGCAAAGAAAGCCCGTACGCTCACCGGAACGGTGGTGAGCGACAAGATGGACAAGTCGATTGTCGTGATGATCGAGCGTCGTGAACGCCATCCGATCTACGGCAAGTACATGAAGCGCTCCACCAAGCTGCACGCCCACGACGAGGCGAACCAGGCCAAGGCCGGCGACACGGTATCCATCGAGGAATGCCGGCCGCTGTCCAAGAAGAAGGCCTGGACGCTGGTTGAGGTCGTTGAGCAGGCCAAGGGCTGATCGGCTCGCGCCTTTCGGAACCAGTGCAGTCAGATTAGGTTTGGAGAAAACCGATGATTCAGACTCAGACAATGCTGGATGTCGCCGACAACAGCGGCGCGCGCCGGGTGCAGTGCATCAAGGTGTTGGGCGGTTCGCACCGTCGCTACGCCCGCGTGGGTGACATCATCAAGGTAACGGTGAAAGAGGCCATTCCGCGTGGCAAGGTCAAGAAAGGCCAGGTCATGAAAGCGGTCGTGGTCCGCACCCGCAGTGGCGTCCGTCGCAACGACGGTTCGCTGATCCGCTTCGATGGAAATGCGGCGGTTCTGTTGAACAACACCAACGAACAGCCGGTCGGTACCCGTATCTTCGGGCCGGTCACTCGTGAACTGCGTACCGAGAAGTTCATGAAGATCATTTCCTTAGCGCCTGAAGTGCTGTAAGGAGCGAGGCGGATATGCAAAAGATCAAACGTGACGACGAAGTAATCGTCATTGCCGGCAAGGACAAGGGCAAACGTGGCAAGATCAAGCGCGTTCTCGATAACGACCGCTATGTCGTGTCGGATGTGAACATGATCAAACGTCACACCAAGCCCAACCCCATGCTGGGCAACCAGGGGGGTATCGTCGAGCGCGAGGCTTCGATTCACGCGTCCAATGTGGCCATCTTCAATGCGGAGACCGGCAAAGCGGATCGCGTCGGCTTCCAGATGTCGGAAGACGGTACCAAGGTACGTATCTACAAGTCGACGCAAAAGCAGATCGACGCCTAACGCGAGTCGGATGGCAAAATGGCGAACTTGAAAGAACGTTATCAGAACGAGGTGGTGGCTCAACTCCGCGAGCAGTTCAGCTACGCCAACGTCATGCAGGTACCCCGGATCACCAAGGTGACCCTCAACATGGGTGTCGGTGACGCGACCAGCGACAAGAAGCTGATCGACAACGCTATCGGTGACCTGGAGAAGCTCTCCGGTCAGAAGCCGATGGTCACCAAGGCACGCAAGTCCATCGCGGGTTTCAAAGTCCGCGAAGGCTGGCCGATCGGGATCAAGGTGACCCTGCGCAGCGAGCGCATGTGGGACTTCCTCGATCGCCTGGTGAACATCGCTATCCCGCGTGTGCGCGACTTCCGGGGTCTCAACCCGAAGTCCTTCGACGGCCGTGGCAACTACTCAATGGGCGTGCGTGAGCAGATCATCTTTCCGGAGCTCGAGTATGATAAGATCGACCGGATTCGTGGTCTCGATGTAACCATCACCACCACTGCCAACAGCGATGATGAAGGCCGTGCGCTGCTGAGCGCGCTGAACTTCCCGTTCAAGAAATAAGGGTGGGATCATGGCAAAGAAAAGCATGATTGAGCGTGAGCAGAAGCGCGCGGAGTTGGTGGCCAAATATGCCGCCAAGCGCGCCGAGCTCAAGGCTGTAATCTACGACGTCAACGCTTCCGATGAAGAGCGCTTCGACGCCCAGCTCAAGCTGCAGTCGTTGCCGCGCGATTCCAGTCCGGTCCGTCAGCGTAATCGCTGCCGCATCACCGGTCGGCCGCACGGCTACTACAACAAGTTTGGCTTGGGTCGCAACAAACTGCGCGAAGCAGCCATGCGTGGCGACGTTCCCGGACTCAAGAAGTCCAGCTGGTAACGCCACGAAGAATCAGGAGCGTAATGTAATGAGCATGCAAGATACGCTGGCGGATATGTTCACCCGTATCCGCAATGCGCAGATGGCTACCAAGGAGGCGGTCACCATGCCGTCCTCCAAGCTGAAGGTCGAAGTGGCCCGCGTGTTGAAGGAGGAGGGCTACATCGGCGACTTCGCGGTTGCCGAAGGCGCCAAGCCGCAGCTGTCGGTGACCCTCAAGTACTTCGAGGGCAAGCCGGTCATCGAGCACATCCAGCGCGTTTCCAAGCCGTCCCTGCGCATCTACAAGGGCAAGGGCGAGCTGCCGAAAGTCGCGGATGGCCTGGGTGTCGCGATCGTTTCCACCTCCAACGGGGTGATGACCGATCGCGCAGCGCGCAGCGCCGGTGTCGGTGGTGAAGTCATCTGCACCGTATTCTAGGAGTGACGAATGTCCCGCGTAGCCAAGTATCCGGTTAAACTGCCGAGTGGCGTCGAGGTCAAGCTCGACGCCGCCCAGCTGACCGTCAAGGGCGGTCAGGGCTCCCAGAGCATGACCGTTCACCCCGACGTGGTGATCGGTCAGGAACAGGGTCAGCTGACCTTCGCTCCGAGCGAGTCCGCCAAGAGCTGGGCGATGGTCGGCACCACACGTGCACTGGTCCAGAACATGGTCACCGGTGTCACCGAGGGCTTCACCAAGTCTCTCGAGATCAATGGCGTCGGCTACCGTGCCCAGGCAAGTGGCAAGACGCTCAACCTGACACTGGGTTTCTCTCACCCGGTCGAATACACACTGCCCGAGGGTGTTACGGCGGAAACGCCCAAGAACACCGTCATCGTGCTGAAGAGCGCGAGCAAGCAGCAGCTCGGCCAGGTGGCAGCGGAAATTCGCGCCTTTCGTCCGCCCGAGCCCTACAAGGGCAAGGGGATTCGGTACGGCGACGAAGTTGTCCGCCGCAAAGAAGCCAAGAAGAAGTAAGGCAGGGTTATGAACGCGAAGAAAGAATCTCGTCTCCGTCGTGCCCGCCGCGCTCGCGCCAAGATTCGCGAGCTGGGCGTGTATCGCCTGAGCGTCAATCGTACGCCGCGCCACATCTACGCGCAGATCATCTCGCCGGATGGCGGCCAGGTCCTGGCCAGTGCCTCCACGCTGGATAGTACGCTGCGTGATGGCGGAACCGGCAATGCCGATGCTGCTGCCAAGGTGGGCGCCTTGATTGCCGAGCGCGCCAAGCAGGCGGGCATCACTCAGGTCGCCTTCGATCGTGCCGGGTTCAAGTATCACGGCCGCGTCAAGGCGCTGGCCGATGCCGCACGTGAAGGCGGCCTGGAATTCTAAAGGGTTTTACGATGGCGAATATCGAACAGAAAGGCGGCGACCTGCAAGAGAAGCTGGTGCAGGTCAACCGTGTCGCCAAAGTGGTCAAGGGCGGCCGCATCTTCGGTTTCACCGCGCTGACCGTCGTCGGTGACGGCAACGGTCGGGTCGGCTTCGGCCGCGGCAAGGCGCGTGAAGTGCCGGTGGCGATCCAGAAGGCGATGGACCAGGCGCGCCGCAACATGGTCAAGGTCAACCTGCGTGGCAGCACGCTGCAGTACCCGGTGAAGGCCCGTCACGGCGCCTCCAAGGTGTTCATGCAGCCGGCTTCCGAAGGTACCGGGATCATCGCCGGCGGTGCCATGCGCTCCGTGCTCGAGCTGGCCGGCGTCCATGACGTCCTGGCCAAGTGCTACGGCTCCACCAATCCGGTCAACGTGGTGCGCGCGACCATCAACGGTCTCTCCGCCATGCAGTCACCGGACGACATCGCCGCCAAGCGCGGCCTGTCCGTCGAAGAGATCGCGGGGTAAGGCACCATGGCAGCTTTGATCAAGGTTACTCAGGTGCGCAGCACCATCGGCGTTCTGAACAAGCACAAGGCCACCATGAAGGGGCTTGGGCTGCGCCGCATCGGGCACACCGTCGAGTTGGAAGACACCCCGGCCGTACGCGGTATGGTCAACAAGGTCAATTACCTTGTTCGTGTTGAGGGAGAGTGATCCATGAAACTCAATAGCCTGAGCCCGGCTCCGGGTTCCAAGCACGCCGAAAAGCGTGTCGGTCGTGGCATCGGCTCCGGTCTGGGCAAGACCGGCGGTCGTGGCCACAAGGGCCAGAAATCTCGTTCCGGTGGCAGCGTCAAGCCGGGCTTCGAGGGTGGCCAGATGCCGCTTCAGCGTCGGCTGCCCAAGTTCGGCTTCACGTCGGCCAAGTCGCTGGTTTCCGAGGAAGTGCGTCTCGGCGAGCTGGCCAAGGTCGAAGGCGAGATCGTCGATCTGGAAACGCTGAAGCAGGCCAACGTGCTCAAGGACGCCACGCGATTCGCGAAGGTGATCCTTTCCGGCGAACTGAACAAGGCGGTTAGCGTGCGCGGACTCAAGGTCACCAAGGGTGCCCGTGCCGCGATCGAAGCCGCCGGCGGCAAGGTCGAGGAATAAATGGCTAAGTCAGGAAACATGCCGGCAATGGGGGGAAGCGGCTTGAGTGAACTCTGGGCGCGCTTGCGCTTCGTGTTCATCGCCATCGTGGTGTATCGCATCGGTGCCCATATCCCCGTGCCCGGTATCGATCCTGACCAGCTCGCTGCCTTGTTCAGGGAAAACCAGGGCACCATCCTGGGCATGTTCAACATGTTCTCCGGGGGTGCGCTGTCGCGCATGAGCATTCTGGCGTTGGGGATCATGCCATATATCTCCGCGTCGATCATCATGCAGCTTCTGACGGCGGTCTCGCCTCAGCTTGAGCAGCTGAAGAAAGAAGGTGAGGCCGGCCGGCGCAAGATCAGCCAGTACACCCGTTACGGGACCGTGTTGCTGGCGTTGATTCAGGCGACCGGCATGGCAGTCGGTCTGGTCGGGCAGGGCGTGACCTACACCAGCGATTTCAGCTTCTACTTCACGGCGATCGTGTCGTTCGTCGCCGGTGCGGTGTTTTTGATGTGGCTGGGCGAGCAGATCACCGAGAAGGGGATCGGCAACGGCATTTCGCTGCTTATCTTCGCCGGCATCGTCGCCGGGTTGCCGGGCGCGATCGGGCAGTCCTTCGAGCTGGCGCGCAACGATGGCGCCTGGAACGTGCTGCCGCTGTTGGCGCTCTCGCTGCTGGCGATCGCTACCGTGGCCTTCGTGGTGTTCATCGAGCGTGGCCAACGCCGCATCACGGTGAACTATCCTCGCCGTCAGGTCGGCAACAAGATGTATGCGGGGCAGAGCAGCTATTTGCCGCTCAAGGTCAATATGGCCGGTGTCATTCCGGCGATTTTCGCCTCGAGCATCCTGCTGTTTCCGGCCTCGATCGGACAGTGGATGGGCTCCGCCGAAGGCTTCGAGTGGTTGCAGGTGATCTCGCAGTCGCTGGGCCCGGGGCAGCCGCTGTACATATTGCTTTTCGCCGCGGCAGTGGTATTCTTCTGCTTCTTTTATACAGCGCTGGTCTTCAATCCCAAGGATGTGGCTGACAATCTCAAGAAGTCAGGCGCGTTTCTTCCGGGCATCCGCCCCGGCGAGCAGACCGCTCGCTACGTCGACAAGGTCATGACCCGCTTGACGTTGTTCGGTGCCCTCTACATCACCGCTGTTTCCCTGATGCCGCAGTTCCTGATCATTGCCTGGAACGTTCCGTTCTTCTTCGGCGGAACCTCCTTGCTGATCGTGGTGGTGGTCATCATGGACTTCATGGCCCAGGTTCAATCGCATCTGATGTCGAACCAGTACGAGTCGGTGATGAAGAAGTCCAACCTGAAAGGCTACGGAAGCGGCGGCCTGATGCGCTGAGCGCGCACGCCGACCGCGCAATGGAGAGAACGATGAAAGTTCGAGCTTCCGTCAAGAAAATGTGCCGTAACTGCAAGATCATTCGGCGCAATGGCGCGGTCCGCGTCATCTGCACCGAGCCGCGGCACAAGCAGCGCCAGGGCTGATTCAATCCCTGACGCTGACCGAAAGCGGGCGCCGGCTTGCACCCTTGTCTCGGGAGGGACAAAGGTGTAAGCTTTCGCGCCTTTTGTAGATGAACAAACGAGCAAGCCGCTCAAATTTCGGAGTAAGCTGATGGCCCGTATTGCAGGCGTCAATATCCCGGACAACAAGCATGCGGCGATCTCGCTGACCTATATCTTCGGGATTGGCCGTACTCGCGCGCAGGACATCTGTGCCGCGGTCGGCATCGTACCCACCGCCAAGGTGCAGGATCTGTCTGCCGAGCAGGTAGATGCGTTGCGTACCGAGGTCGGCAAGTACACCGTGGAAGGTGACCTTCGTCGCGACACGACGCTGAATATCAAGCGTCTGATGGACTTGGGTTGCTATCGTGGTCTGCGTCATCGTCGTGGTCTTCCCCTGCGCGGCCAGCGCACGAAGACCAATGCGCGTACCCGTAAGGGCCCGCGCAAACCGATTCGCAAATAAAACGCATGTTCTGGCGTTAAGACAGGAAGAAACATCAACATGGCTAACCCGCGTAGTAACCGAAAAAAGGTTAAAAAGCAGGTAGTGGATGCGGTAGCCCACATCCATGCCTCTTTTAACAACACGATCGTGACGATCACAGACCGCCAGGGCAACGCGCTCTCCTGGGCGACTGCCGGTGGTTCGGGTTTTCGTGGTTCTCGCAAGAGCACCCCGTTCGCTGCTCAAGTGGCAAGCGAACGTGCAGCGACTGCTGCAGCCGAGTATGGTGTGAAAAACGTCGACGTGCTGGTCAAGGGCCCCGGTCCTGGCCGTGAGTCCGCCGTGCGCGCATTGAATGCCGCCGGCTTCCGCGTGCAGAGCATCACCGACGCGACGCCCGTTCCCCACAACGGCTGCCGTCCGCCGAAGAAACGCCGCGTTTAAGGAGACAGACTCATGGCTCGTTATATTGGACCGAAGTGCAAACTGTCTCGTCGTGAAGGCACCGACCTGTTCCTCAAGAGCGGTGTCACTCCCTTCGAGAAGAAGTGCAAATCCGAGCAGATCCCGGGTGTGCACGGCCAGCGCCGTCAGCGTCTTTCCGACTACGGCTTGCAGCTTCGCGAGAAGCAGAAAGTGCGTCGTATCTACGGCGTGCTCGAGAACCAGTTCCGCAACTACTACAAGGAAGCGGCCCGCATGAAGGGCGCGACCGGCGAGTTGTTGCTGCAACTGCTCGAATCCCGACTGGACAACGTCGTCTACCGCATGGGCTTCGGCTCCACGCGTGCCGAGGCGCGTCAGTTGGTCAGCCACAAGGCGATCGCGGTCAATGGTCGCAGCGTCAACGTGGCGTCCTATCAGGTCCGTCCCGGCGACGTCGTCACCGTGCGTGAAAAGGCCAAGAACCAGGCGCGTATCCAGCACGCCCTGCAATTGTCCGGTCAGCGCGGCGACGTGACCTGGATCGATGTCGATTCGAAGAAGATGGAAGGCACTTTCAAGGCTGTCCCGGAACGCGGCGACCTGTCTGCCGACATCAACGAAAACCTGATCGTCGAGCTGTACTCGAAGTAATCAGCGTCCCACGCGTGATGCCGGGAGCGCGCCGCGCGCCCGGCTCCGAGTACCGAGTATCCGTTTGGCAGCCTGAAAGGTGTTCATATGCAGCGTTCAGTGACAGAGTTTCTCCGTCCTCGCGATATCAAGGTCGAAGAGATCAACGCGCACCACGCGAAGATCGTGCTCGAGCCGTTCGAGCGCGGTTTCGGTCACACCCTGGGGAATGCTCTACGTCGCATCCTGCTGTCTTCCATGCCCGGCTGTGCCGTGGTGGAAGCGGAAATCGCCGGTGTTGAGCACGAATACAGTGCGATCGAAGGGGTCCAGGAAGATGTCATCGAGATCCTCCTGAACCTCAAGGACGTGGCGATCAAGATGCACAGCCGCGACGAAGCGGTGCTCTCGCTGAACAAGCAGGGCCCGTGTGTCGTCACGGCCGGCGACATCGCCACCGACCATGATGTCGATATCGTCAATCCCGAGCACGTGATCGCTCACGTCAACGAAGGCGCCGAGCTGAAGATGCAGCTCAAGGTGGCGCGTGGACGTGGCTATGAGCCCGCGGATACTCGTGCCGGCGCGGATGACGAGTCTCGCACCATCGGTCGCCTGCAGCTGGATGCGACCTTCAGCCCCGTACGTCGGGTTTCCTATGCGGTCGAAGCGGCGCGCGTCGAACAGCGCACCGACCTCGACAAGCTGGTCATCGACCTGGAAACCGACGGCACCCTGGATCCGGAAGAGGCGATCCGTCGCAGCGCAACCATCCTGCAGGAGCAGCTGGGTGCGTTCGTCGATCTGGAAGCCGACAAGGAACAGGAAGTTGAAGAGGAGCAGGATCATATCGATCCTATCTTGCTGCGCCCCGTAGACGATCTCGAGTTGACCGTTCGCAGCGCCAACTGCCTCAAGGCCGAGAATATCTATTACATCGGCGATCTCATTCAGCGTACCGAAGTCGAGCTTCTGAAGACTCCCAACCTCGGCAAGAAGTCTCTGAACGAGATCAAGGACGTCCTGGCAGCGCGCGGCCTGTCTCTGGGCATGCGGCTGGAAAACTGGCCGCCGTCCAGCCTCAAGGACGACAAGGCCTCCGCGTGAGCGTCGACTCGAGCTCCAGTTAAGGAATCACAACCATGCGTCATCGTAAGAGTGGTCGTCACCTCAATCGTACCAGCTCGCACCGCCACGCCATGTTCAAGAACATGTGCGTCTCGCTGGTCGAGCACGAAGTCATCAAGACAACCCTGCCCAAGGCCAAGGAACTGCGTCGTCACATCGAGCCGCTGATCACCTTGTCCAAGCAGGACAGCGTCGCCAACCGTCGCCTGGCCTTCAGCCGTACCCGCTCCAAGGATGCGGTCGGCAAGCTCTTCAACGAGCTGGGTCCGCGCTACGTCAACCGCCCCGGCGGTTACGTGCGCATCCTCAAGTGCGGCTACCGCACCGGCGACAACGCGCCGATGGCCTACGTCGAGCTCCTCGACCGCCCGGTCATCGAGGAAGCCGCCGGCGAGGAGTGATCCTCGGCGCGCTTCGCGATACCCAAACCGGCTCCCTCAGGGAGCCGGTTTTTTTAGCGGCAAGCGTGAAGAGCGTCGCTGCGCTTCCCGCAGCTTGAAGAAGGCACCCCCGTGGCTGTGCTGCGGGGGTGTCTTCTTTTATGCTGCGTTCGGGCTTCGGGCTTCGGGCTTCGGGCTTCGGGCTTCGGGCTTCGGGCTTCGGGCTTCGGGCTTCGGGCTTCGAGCCTGATCAGCTCTCCGCACGGCTCGCGGCTCGCGGCTCGCGGCTCGTTGCCCGCTTCTCCAGCAGCGGCTTGAGAAAGCGCCCGGTGTGCGAGTCCTCGCGCTCGGCGACCTGCTCCGGGGTGCCCTCGGCGATGATCCGGCCACCACCGGAGCCGCCCTCGGGGCCGAGATCGATCAGCCAGTCGGCGGTCTTGATCACGTCGAGGTTGTGCTCGATCACCACGATGGTATTGCCATGATCGCGCAGGCGGTGCAGCACGCCGAGCAACTGGCGGATGTCCTCGAAATGCAGCCCGGTGGTCGGCTCGTCGAGGATGTACAGCGTCTGTCCGGTATCGCGTTTGGCCAGCTCGCGGGCCAGCTTGACGCGCTGCGCCTCGCCGCCCGACAGCGTGGTCGCGCTCTGGCCCAGGCGCACGTAGGACAGCCCCACGTCCATCAGCGTCTGCAGGCGCCGGGCGATCGCCGGGACCGGGCTGAAGAACGCCAGCGCCTCCTCGATGGTCATCTCGAGGACTTCATGGATGTTCTTGCCCTTGTAGGCAATCTCCAGGGTCTCGCGGTTGTAGCGCTTGCCCTTGCAGACGTCGCAGGGCACGTAGATATCGGGCAAGAAGTGCATCTCGACCTTGATCATGCCTTCGCCCTGGCACGCCTCGCAGCGCCCGCCCTTGACGTTGAAGCTGAAGCGGCCCGGCTTGTAGCCCCGCGAACGCGCCTCCTGGGTGCCCGAGAACAGCTCGCGGATCGGCGTGAAGATGCCGGTGTAGGTTGCCGGGTTGGAGCGCGGCGTGCGCCCGATCGGGCTTTGGTCGATGTCGATGATCTTGTCGAGCCGCTCGAGCCCCTCGATGCGATCGTACGCCGCCGGGGTCAGCGAGGTGGCCCGGTTGAGCTCGCGGGCGGCGATCGGCATCAGCGTTGCGTTGATCAGCGTCGACTTGCCCGAGCCCGACACCCCGGTGACGCAGACGAACAGTCCCAGCGGCAGTTCGAGATCGACGTTCTGCAGGTTGTTGCCGCGGGCGCCGCTCAGTCGCAGGACCTTGTCGGGGTGGCCAGGGATGCGATAGGGCGGCACGTCGATGCGCCGGGTGCCGGCCAGGTACTGGCCGGTCAGCGACTCCCCGCACTGCTCGATGTCACCCGGGGTGCCCTGGGCGACGATGCGCCCGCCGTGGACGCCGGCGCCGGGGCCGATGTCGAGCACGTGATCGGCGGCGCGGATGGCCTCCTCGTCGTGCTCGACGACGATCACCGTATTGCCCAGGTCGCGCAGCCGCTCGAGGGTCTTGAGCAGGCGGTCGTTGTCGCGCTGATGCAGGCCGATCGACGGCTCGTCGAGGATGTACATCACCCCCACCAGGCCGGCGCCGATCTGGCTGGCCAGACGAATCCGCTGGGCCTCGCCGCCGGACAGCGTCTCGGCGCTACGCTCGAGGTTGAGATAGTCGAGCCCGACGTTGACCAGGAATTCCAGGCGGGCCTGGATCTCGTGAACGATCTTGGCGGCGATCTCGCCCTTGCGACCGGGCAGCGCGAGCG
Source organism: Halomonas sp. IOP_31 (assembly GCF_021151495.1). NCBI lineage: Bacteria > Pseudomonadati > Pseudomonadota > Gammaproteobacteria > Oceanospirillales > Halomonadaceae > Halomonas > Halomonas sp. IOP_31. Next base: position 35,014 of record NZ_JAIRBP010000002.1, read on the forward strand.
CCTGGAAATAGCGCCAGGCGTCGCCGATCGGGAAGCGCACGATCTCCGGCAGGGTGTGATCGTCGATGAACACGTGGCGCGATTCGCGACGCAGGCGGCTGCCGTGACAGGTCGGGCAGGGCTGTACCGCCAGGTACTTGGCCAGGTCCTCGCGGACCATGCTCGATTCGGTCTCGCGATAGCGCCGCTGCATGTTGGGCAGCACGCCCTCGAACGGGTGCTCGCGGGTCACCTTGCGGCCGCGGTCGTTGACGTAGCTGAAGGCGATGTCGTCGTCGCCGCTGCCATGCAGGACGATCTCGCGCTCGTGGCGAGCCAACTCGTTCCACGGCGTCTCGGGCTTGAAGCGGTAGTGCTTGGCGAGGGCCTGTAACTGGTTGAAATAGTAGACGCTGCGCCGATCCCAGCCCTTGATCACGCCCTCGGCCAGCGACAGGTCGGGGTGGCTGATCAGCTTGTCGGCGTCGAAATACTGCTGGCTGCCCAGGCCGTCGCAGGTCGGGCAGGCGCCGGCCGGGTTGTTGAACGAGAACATCCGTGGCTCGAGCTCGGCGATCGAATAGCCGCACACCGGGCAGGCGAAGCGCGCCGAGAAGGTGATGTCGTCGCGCTCGCCGTCCATAAAGTGCACGATGGCGATGCCGTCGGCGAGATTCAGCGCGGTCTCGAACGATTCGGCGAGGCGCTGCTGCAGGTCGTCGCGCACCTTGATGCGGTCGACCACCACGCTGATGTCGTGCTTCTTGTTCTTGTCCAGCGGCGGGATCTCGTCGAACTCATGGACCTGGCCGTCGACCAGCGCGCGCACGTAGCCCTGGGCGCGCAGCTCGGCGAGCAGTTGCAGGTGCTCGCCCTTGCGGCCCTTGATCACCGGCGCCAGCAGCATCAGCTTGCTGGCTTGGGGCAGCGTCAGCACCTGGTCGACCATCTGCGAGACGGTCTGCGCCTCGAGATCGATGTCGTGCTCGGGGCAGCGCGGCGTCCCGGCGCGGGCGAACAGCAAGCGCAGGTAGTCGTAGATCTCGGTGATGGTGCCGACCGTCGAGCGCGGATTGTGCGAGGTCGACTTCTGCTCGATCGAGATCGCCGGCGACAGCCCCTCGATATGATCGACGTCGGGCTTTTCCATCATCGACAGGAACTGGCGCGCGTAGGTGGACAGCGATTCGACGTAGCGCCGCTGACCCTCCGCGTAGAGCGTGTCGAAGGCCAGCGACGACTTGCCCGAGCCGGACAGCCCGGTGACCACGATCAACCGGTCGCGCGGCAGTTCGACATCGATGTTCTGGAGGTTGTGGGTGCGGGCCCCACGGACCTGAATCTTGTCCATTGCCACCTCGTAAGCGCGCAAAAGAGCGATTATACGGCGTCGAGCGAAGGCCCGGCAAAACGCGCAGCGAGCAAACCGCTGTCGCTAGATGGCCCGCGGCTTTTCCCGACGACGGGCGAACCGGTAGAATAGTCGAGGCGCGCGACCGCTGCCGGTCGACGCAACTCGCACGCTGTTTTCCTTCCCGTTCACCCAGACTGCGACCTGCCATGACTGCTCGACTGTTGACCTCTGAGCGCCGCGCCATCTCCGGGCTCGCCGGGCTTTACGCCACGCGCATGCTCGGCCTGTTCATGGTGCTGCCGGTGCTGGCGCTGTACGCCGAAGACCTCGCCGGCGCGACGCCGCTGCTGGTGGGCCTGGCGCTGGGCGCCTACGGCCTGACCCAGGCCATTTTCCAGATCCCCTTCGGGTTGCTGTCCGATCGTATCGGTCGCAAGGTGGTGATCGCCGGCGGCCTGCTGCTGTTCGCGCTGGGCAGCGTGATCGCCGCCGAGGCGGATTCGATCGCCACGGTGATCGTCGGCCGTTGCCTGCAGGGCAGTGGCGCGGTGGCCGGGGCGATCATGGCGCTGCTCGCCGATCAGACCCGCGAGGAGATCCGTACCGCGGCGATGGCCACCATCGGCCTGTCGATCGGCGTGGCGTTTGCCATCGCCATGGTCGTGGGCCCGCTGATGGCCGCCCAGTTCGGCCTGACCAGCGTGTTCTGGTTGACTGCCGTGCTCGCCCTGGCGAGCCTGCTGGTACTCTGGCGGCTGGTTCCGGCGGCGCCGCGGGTGGCGCGCCACCAGGACGTCGGCCTCGACCGTCAGCAGTTGCGCATCACGCTGACCAGCTCCAGCCTGCTGAGACTGGATTTCTCGATCTTCGCGCTGCATACGATCCTCACCGCAGCGTTCGTTGCCGTGCCGTTCCGGCTGGTCAACGTGGGCATCGAGGCGGCCAGCCAGGGCTGGGTCTATCTGGCGGTGATGGGCCTGGCCTTCGTCGGCATGGTGCCGCTGGTGATCGTCGCCGAGAAACGCCGGCGCATGAAGTCGACCTTCATCGGCGCGGTGGCGGGCATGACGCTGGTGCTGCTGGCGCTCGGCGAGCTCGGCCACCAGCGCTGGACGCTGATCGGCCTGCTGTGGGCCTTCTTCGTCGCCTTCAATCTGCTCGAGGCGACCCTGCCATCGATGATCAGCAAGCTCGCTCCGGCGGGCGCCAAGGGCACCGCAATGGGCGTCTACTCCACCAGCCAGTTCCTCGGCGCCTTCCTGGGTGGGGTGCTGGGTGGGGCCCTGTCGCAGCGTTTCGGGTATGATGCAGTGTTCCTGGGCGGTGCCTTGCTGGGTGCCGTGTGGCTGGCGGTGATCTGGAAGATGCCCGCGCCGCGCCATCTGTCCAGCGAGATCGTGACGCTGGACGAGCATCCCGCCGACGCTCTGGATACGCTGATGGCCCGCTTCGCCGACGTGGCGGGCGTCGAGGACGTACTCGTCGTGCCCGAGGAACGCGTCGCTTACCTCAAGGTCGACCGCCAACGACTGGACGCCGAGGCGCTGGCCCGCGTGGCCGGCACCCGACACGATTCAAGGGGCGCATGAGCGCCCGCACACTAGCAAGGAGTCAACCATGGCCCGTGGTGTTAACAAGGTCATTCTGATCGGCAATCTGGGTCAGGACCCCGAAGTGCGCTTCACGCCGTCGGGAACGGCGGTGGCCAACCTGAACCTGGCGACCACCGATACCTGGACCGATCGTCAGAGCGGCCAGCGCCAGGAGCGTACTGAATGGCATCGCGTGGTGCTGTTCAACAAGCTCGCCGAGATCGCCCAGCAGTATCTGAAGAAGGGCGGCAAGGTGTATATCGAGGGTCGCCTGCAGACGCGCAAGTGGCAGGACCAGAACGGCCAGGACAAGTACAGCACCGAGATCGTCGCCAACGACATGCAGATGCTCGATTCACGCGGCGGCGACTTTCCCCAGCAACAATCCCAGCAGGCTGGTTACGCGCCTCAGGGTGGCCAGCAGGGCGGTTATGCCGACAATGCTCCGCCGCAGCCGCAGCCGCAGCGCCCGCCGGCCCAGGGCGGTCAACAGGGCGGTCAACAGGGCGGCGCTCAGCAGGGCGGCAATTACGGCGCCCCGCAGCCCGGCAGCTTCGACGATTTCGACGACGAGATCCCGTTCTAGCCCGAGCTTGGCCTGGAGCCCGCATTCGCTGCGGGCTCCTTGTTTTGTCGCAGAGAGTTCTGATCACGGCACGCTGACGACGATCTTGCCGAACTGCTGGTTGGATTCCAGGTAGCGGTGGGCGTCGGGCATATCCGCAAAGTGGAACGTGCGGGCGACGATCGGCTTGAAATCGCCCGCTTCGACCCCGGCGTAGATGAAGCGCTTGCCGGCCTCGAAACGCTCCGGATCGGCGATGATCTCGAGCAGCGTATAGCCGCGCATGGTCAGCGCCTTGTTCATGCCGGCGATCATCGGGAACGGCGTCGGTTCGCCGCTCAGGGCGCCGTAGACGAAGTAGGTGCCATAAGGCGCCATGGCATCGACCCGTGCCGGCGTGCCGGAACCGGCGACCGGGTCGAACACCACACGGGCGCCGGCGCCATCGGTGATGCGCATGGCCTCGGCGGCGATATCCTGCTCCTGGGTGGCGATGACGTGGGCCGCGCCGGCCTGGTGCAGCTCGTCGGCCTTGGCCGCGCTGCGGGTCGCGGCGATCGGCACCGCGCCCACGCTATTGGCGATCTGGATCGCTGCCAGGCCCACGCTGCTCGACGCCGCTGGGATGATCACCGCCTCGCCGCGGGACAGCCGGGCGATGTCGATCAGCGCGCCGTAGGCGGTCAGAAACGGCATCCAGATCGCTGCGGCCTGCACTGCGTCGAGCCCTGCCGGGCGCGGTGCCACCGCATGGGCGGGAACGATCGCGCGCTCGGCGTAGAGGCTGTAGCGGTTCATCGAGAAGGCGGGGATCACGCTCACCGCGTCGCCCTCGGCGAAGCCCGTGACACCCTCGCCCACCGCCTCGACCACCGCCGAGCCTTCATAGCCGAGGCCCGCCGGCAGCTGCGGGTCTTCCAGATAGTTGCCGGCCCGGAACATCGCCTCGGCGCGGTTGAGGCCGATGGCCTCGACGCGCACGCGCAATTCCTGATCGCCGGGTTCGCCGGGGTCGTGCTCCTCGAAACGCAGTACCTCGGGGCCGCCGGTTTCGTGAAAGCGTATGGCTTGGGTCATGCAATTGCCTCCCTGGCTGAAATAGCGAACGCCGACGACACATGTCTCTATCGGCGGATCTTTGAACAGTGTGGAAGACGTCGCAACACACTGCCAGGACCGGCTCTCTAGCGATGGCCGCAATGGCGTCGCTGGAGTGCATGAATCGTCCCGTGTCGGTAAATCCGACACGGGACGAGCTCATCATCAGCTTTTCGAGGATAGGTTTAACTGACTGGCATTAAGGCCCAAGCCCGGTTTTTTAGTGCGCCCAATCGCCTCGGGCGCTGGGGTTCTGCTCGATGCCCTGCACGTACCAGGGCGATCCTTCACGCAGGTCGCGGGTCAAGTGCCAGGTTTCGTTGAACTCGTTGTGATCGCCATTCTCATCGATGATGCCATGGAAGATCACCGAGGCTTCGGCTTGCTGAGCGTACTCCTGCACGTCGCCAAGCTCGACGAAAAGCCGCACGATTTCGGTGCGGTTATTGGCCGGTTGGTTGGCCCGCTCTTCGCGTAGCAGGTTGTAGAGTTCGGGCGTCACGTATTCCTGGATCTTGCTCAGGTCGTTATTGTCCCAGGCGCGCTGCAGCGCCATGTAGTGCTCCTTGGCATCGTTGAGAAAACGCGTCCTGTCGAACCATTCGGGCTGAGCGCCAAGTCCGGCGCTGCCGGGAGGGGTAAAGGCCTGGGGATGTGCGGTTTGAGCCGAGTCGTGCTGGCTGCGATAGACGGTCGGACCATCGGCGTTAGCCGTGCGGCGTCGGCTGAAGAGACGCAGGGCCAGCCAGATGGCACCACCGATCAACAGCATGTCGAACATGCGCAGCCCGTCGAAACCGCCGCCGAAGAACAGCGAAGCCAGCAGGCCGCCGGCGAGCAGCCCGGCGAACGGGCCGGCAAAGCGCGACAGGCCCGTCGAGGGTTTGCGCTGCGGTGTCGACGCTGATCGTTGGGTGGCGGCGGGCTGTTGCGCCGTGGAACGGGAATAGGAGCCGAAACTCTTGCCGCCGCCGAGACGGCGGGCTTCGGCGTGATCGACGGCCAGGCCGAAGCCGAGCAGACCGACCATCAGCATGATGAACAAATGGCGCATGGAGTTCTCCGGAAGCGGCTTTGAAGGCGTGGCTTCCATTCTACTGCGTTACCCGGAGCGCTCACAGCGATATCAGCCATGACCCCGGTTAGCGATGATCCGCGGCTTCGCGGGTGAACACCCAGGTGTCGCCCCGGGAGAGCGTAGCGTTATAGCGATAGCCGGCGACCGTGAAGTCCTTGAGTCCGTCGGGTTCATCGAGACGTTGGCGAATCAGCCAGGCGCTCATCAGCCCGCGTGCCTTCTTGGCGTAGAAGCTGATGATCTTGAACTGACCGTTCTTGGCGTCCTTGAAGACCGGCGTGATCACCCGTGACGACAGCCGCTTGGTGTCGATCGCCTTGAAGTACTCGTTGGAGGCCAGGTTGACCAGCACCGGGGTGCCGCTGTCGGCCACGGCGCGATCGAGATCGTCGGTCAGGCGCTGCCGCCAGAACGCGTAAAGGTCCTTGCCGGCGGGGTTGGGCAGGCGGGTGCCCATTTCCAGGCGATAGGGCTGGATCAGGTCGAGCGGACGCAACAGGCCATACAGGCCGGAGAGGATGCGCAGGTGGTCCTGGGCGAAGGCGTTGTCGTCATCGCTGAAGGCGGGCGCGTCGAGCCCCACATAGACGTCGCCCTGAAAGGCCTGCGCGGCCTGCTTGGCGTTGTCCAGATTGAACGGAGGCTGCCATTCGGCGTAGCGTGCGGCATTGAGACCGGCCAGCTTGTCGCTGATCCCCATCAATTCGGCGAGTCGCTGGGGCGAATAGTCGCGCAGAATGTCGATCAACTCGCGGCTCTGGGCCAGATAGTCCGGCTGAGTCTGCATCGTGGTGGTCGGGGTGGTTTCGAAATCCAGCGTCTTGGCCGGGGAAATCACGCTCAGCATGGCGGGCTCCAGAAGCGAATGATCAGCAAGGCAGTATATCAAGCCGCTGGCGGGGATCCGATCGGCCTCCCGCTATTGGGCTCATAGCTCTGCAGTTACGGGCTGGGGTTGGAGATGCGGCGATGTACGGCCTCGATCTCGTCGAGCACCGCCTGGGACAGGACCAGGTCTTCGCTGGCGATATTGCTGTCGAGCTGTTCCAGGGTCGTGGCGCCGATGATGTTGCTGGTCAGGAACGGCCGTGAGTTGACGAAGGCCAGGGCCATCTGCGCCGGGTCGAGACCGTTGCGGTGCGCGATATCGACATAGGCGCGTGTCGCTTGCTCGGCGGCCTCGGAGGTATAGCGCGAAAAGCGCTCGAACAGGGTAATGCGCCCCCCGGCGGGACGGGCGCCACCCAGATACTTGCCCGACAGCACGCCGAAGGCCAGTGGCGAATAGGCCAACAGGCCGACGTTCTCGCGATGGGCGATCTCGGCCAGGCCCACCTCGAAGCTGCGGTTGAGCAGGTTGTAGGGGTTCTGCACGCTGGCGACACGCGGCAGACCGAGGGTATCGGCCAGTTGCAGGCAGCGCATCACGCCCCAGGGGGTGTCGTTGGAAAGGCCGATGGCGCGCACCTTGCCGGCGTCGACCAGTTCCTTGAGTGCTGTCAGTGTTTCCTCGAGCGGCGTGGCGTCCTCGTCGGACTCGGGGGTATAGCCCAACTGGCCGAAGATATTGACGCTGCGTGCCGGCCAGTGCAGCTGGTAAAGATCCACGTAATCGGTCTGCAGGCGTTGCAGGCTGGCGTCGATGGCCTGCTGGATGTGCTCGCGGGTCAGCTGTGCGCCGCCGCGAATGTGTTCCATGCGCCCCGGACCGGCCGCCTTGGTGGCAAGGATCAGAGCGTCGCGTCCGCCGCGTGTCTTGAGCCAGCTGCCGATATAGGCTTCGGTAAGCCCCTGGGTTTCCGCCCTGGGAGGCACCGGGTACATCTCGGCGGTATCGATGAAGTTGATGCCGGCGTCCACGGCCCGAGTGAGTTGTTCATGGGCATCGGCTTCGCTGTTCTGCTCGCCGAAGGTCATGGTCCCCAGGCAGAGCCGGCTGACACTGATCCCGGTATCGCCTAACGCTCGTTGCTGCATGTTCGAGGCTCCGAAAAGGGCGGAAAAACAGCATGGTAACGGGGTCTCTGCGAAGCAGCAAATGGGGGTTGAGTCGGGCCAGGGTGGGGCGTATGCTTGCCACCCGTTGCCCCGGCGGAGACCGGGCGGTTGGCAGTCAGGAGATGAGGCGTGGATTGGCTCGGGAGGGGCCAGGCCACCCTCGACGCCGTCACCCAGGCAAACTCGATCAAGGTGTTAGTCGCCATGGCGCAGCCATCTTCCCTGTTCACCCGGCTTGAGTTCCGGCTGGCCGAGCAGTTGTTCCACACCCGCTGGCTACCCCGTTCACCGCGCACGCAGCGTTTGACCCTGCGGCTCTTCCAGCGCTGTGCGGAAGCGGGACATGTCACGGCATTGTCGGTTTACGGGCATATGCTGTTTCATCGCGGCATAACCCCGCAGGACAAGGCCAAGGGGGCGCGCTACGTGCTCCAGGCCGCCCAGACCGGCGACAGTCGTGCCCAGTACCAGGCCGGGCGCATCCATGAGTACGGCTGTGCTCAGTATCCACGGCGTGACGATCATGCCGTGACCTGGTATGCGCGGGCCGGTGAAGCCGGGCATCCGCAAGCGGCAGAGCGCCTCGCCCACGCCTATCGTCTCGGCGAGCTGGGGCTGCCCGTGGATCCGCAACGCGCGGCCCAGTGGCAGGCGCTTGCCGAGCGCTACAGCGAGGTTGGCCAGCTCGATCAGCGCACCCTCACGCACTGAGCACCACTCAAGGGGTCGCCTCGCGTCGTCTAACCCCGTACGCTGGGCAGGTCGGGCAGCCTCGCCCCGTGCCGTCATGCGGCGCGGGACTCCACTGGCTTTATTGCTCGCCGCCGCTGCCGGTAACAAAGGATAGATGATGTGACGCTGCCCACTCTGCTCGATATCGAAGCGTCCGGTTTCGGCCGGGGCAGCTATCCCATCGAGGTCGGTCTGGCCCGGGCCGACGGCAGCGTCTGCGCCTTCCTCATCCAGCCCCAGAACGAATGGACCCATTGGGACCCCAAGGCGGAGTTGCTGCACGGCATTTCGCGCAGCCGGCTCGAGCGCGAGGGCTACCCGGCGATCGAGGTGGCGCGCTGGCTCAACGACGAGCTGGCCGAGATCGGCATCGCCTACAGCGATAGCTGGGGCTACGACAGCACCTGGCTATCGCTGCTGTTCCATCATGCCGGCATGCTGCCGCGCTTTCGCCTCGAGGCCCTGCGCTCGCTGCTCGACGAGTCGCAACTGAGCTGCTGGAAGCGCACCAAGGAAGCGTTGATCCGCGAGCGCGGCATCCAGCGTCATCGTGCCGGCGAAGACGCGCGGCTGCTGCAGCTCACCTACCTGCGTACCCGCGACGCCGGGTGCTGAGACCGACACCGCCCGCCCCCTCTTCTTCTATTCACGCGCTTCAGCCCTCGCCGCTGATCGACAGCAACACCTTGCCGAAGCTGGTATTGCTTTCCAGGTACGCCATCGCCTCGCCAGCCTGCTGAATCGGCCAGTCACGGTCGATCAATGCGCGCAACTCGCCGCTGGCCAGGCGTGGCCAGACATGCGTATGCAGGCTATCGAGGATCGCGCCCTTGGCCTGTGGCGACTTGCTGCGCAGGGTCGAGCCGATCAGACGCTGGCGTTTCATCAGCATGCGACCCATGTCGAGTTCGGCGTAGCGCCCTCCCATCAAGCCGATCAGCACCAATCGGCCATCCAGATTGAGCACCTGCTGGTTGTCGGCCAGGTAACTTGCACCCACCGGGTCGAGGATCACGTCGGCGCCACCCCACTGCTTGACGGTCTCGACGAAGCTGCCCTGATGGCGATTCCAGCCGTCGTCGGCGCCCAATTGCCGGCACCGGGCGATCTTGCCGTCGTCGCCGGCGGTGACCAAGCAGGGGTAGCCGAAGGCTCGGCACAGCTGGATCGCCGTGGTGCCGACGCCGCTCGCCCCGGCATGCAGCAACACCCGCTCGGGCCGCCCCTCGACGTGGCGCAGTCCGCCTTCCATGAACAGGTTCAGCCAGGCGGTGGCGTAGACCTCCGGCAACGCTGCCGCCTCGCGCAGGCCGAAGCCCTGAGGCAGCGGCAATACCTGATCCTGGTGGACGACGACCTCCTCGGCGTAGCCGCCGCCCGCCAGCAGCGCGCAGACCTTGTCGCCCGGGCGCAAGCGCTCCACCTGCGGGCCGGCGTCGATCACCGTGCCGCTGATCTCGAGGCCGAGAATCTCGGAGGCGCCGGGCGGCGGCGGATACTGACCGGCCCGCTGCATCACGTCGGCGCGGTTCATGCCCGCCCAGGCAACGCGAATGCGTACCTCGTGAGGGCTCTCGCTGCGCGGGGCATCCCGCTGCTGCCAGGTCAGCGTCTGATCATCTTCGATGGCGATGGCGAACATCCGTTGCTCCTCGCTGGTGTGTCTGCTCACTGTAGCCAAGCCTCGCCGGCCACGTCATTGTCCTATGCCATCGGCATCCCGGTTCGCTACCGACAAGCGCAGGGTGGACCATGATCGGCATCGCACGCGACCCCGGCCACGCGCCGCCGACGACCGGCGAGGCTACGATGATGCGGTCACGCCCGCCGATTGCATGAGCCGATCGAGCAGCGCGTCGGGTTCCGCGGCCGCGACCAGCCGGGCCCGGGTCGCCGCATCGAGGAAGCCGCTCTCGGCGGCCTGGTCGAGGAATCCCAGCAGCGGGCGGTAGAACCCCGCGACGTCGAGCACGCCGATCGGCTTGTCGTGCAGCCCCAGGTACTGCCAGGTCCAGATCTCGAACAGCTCCTCCAGCGTGCCGATGCCGCCGGGCAGGGCGACGAAGGCATCGGCGTGCGCCGCCATGCTCGCCTTGCGCTCGTGCATGTCGGCGACGCGGATCAGCGTCGTGAGCCCGTCGTGGGCCAGTTCGCGGTCGACCAGATGATGCGGGATGACCCCGGTCACCTCGCCGCCGGCGGCCAGCGTGGCATCGGCCAGCGCGCCCATCAGCCCGATCCGGGCACCACCATAGACCAACGTCAGGCCGCGTTCGGCAATCTCGCGGCCGAGCGCCACGGCGGCGTCGCGAAAGCGCGGGTCGTGGCCCTCGCGCGAGCCCAGGTAGACGCAGATGCTTGGCATGGGGTGCTCCTCGAGGCAATGGCAGATCGGTGCGATGGGTCGCTTCAGGGCAGGCAATCGATCACGCCGTATTCGCGATCGAGCCATTGGCCGATGACGTTGTCGCCGGACAGGTGATGGGCGTATTGGGTGTGCAGGCAGCGCACCTGGTCCCAGTTGCTGATGCCCCCGATGCCGCGCTCGCGGAACAAGGCGTCGTAGCCGCGCGCCTCGGCCAGCTGGCGATGCGCCTCGCGCATGCTCGCCCAGCGACGGGCGAGGTAATCCTCGTGGCTGCGGTGATAGGCGGCGAGGAACTCGGGCTCGTCCTGCAGGCGCGCCTCGAGCTGCTTGATCACGCCGGCGGCCTCGATGCGCGACAGCTCGATCTTGAGACGCTGCGAGCACAGCCAGTAGAGGGTGGGAAACGGCTTGTCGTCGACGATCGATTCCATGCGCAACACCAGCGGCGTGCCCTCGCCATCGCTGGCAGTGATTGCCTGGATGCCGCGCGGCGCGCGGCCCAGTTGCTCGGCGATCAGGGCCAGCTGACGGTCGTTGGGGCGTTCATCGGTTCGGATCAGCATCGAAGGGATCCCGCAGGAATTTGTTCGAGCGCGCCACGGCGCGAAAGAACGCCTGGTTGAGCTGCACCGGGGAAGGCGCGTAGCGCCACTGGCGCTCGCAGTAGTCGCCGGCGCGAGCGATCAGCGCATCGTAGAGGCGATTGAACGGCGCATCATAATCGCAAGGGTCGTCGCCGAACAAGCGGATGTGCGGGTAGTCGGCGAAGCGCTCGACGAAGTAGCGCTCGAGATCCGCCTCCACGGCGCGGTGGCGCTCGGTGTCGTCCGGGTCGATCCACAGGTCGTAGCGAATGGCCATGCTCGTATCGCTCCAGGATCGAATGGCGCGGGCCCTAGCGGGCCAGCTCGGCATAGCGCGCCGCGCTGAACCGCACCAGGTCGGCGGTTGCCAGGCTGATCTCCAGCCCGCGGCGGCCGGCACTGACGTGCAGCCTCTCCAGTGCCTCGGCGCTGGCGTCGATGAAGGTCGCCAGGCGTTGCTTCTGGCCCAGCGGGCTGATGCCGCCGACCACGTAGCCGGTGGCGCGCTCGGCGACGCCGGCCTCGGCCATGCCGGCCTTCTTGGCCCCGGCCGCGCGGGCCAGTGCCTTGAGATCGAGCGTGTGCGATACCGGCACCAGGGCCACCGCCAGGCGTTTGCCGTCGAGCATCGCCAGCAGCGTCTTGAACACGCTGGCAGGCGGCACTCCGAGTGCCTCGGCAGCCTCCAGTCCGTAGCCCGGCGTCGCCGGGTCGTGGCGGTATTCGTGCAGCGTGAAGGCGACCCCGGCCTGCTCGAGGGCGCGAATCGCCGGCGTCACGAGACGAACGCCGCTGTGTCGATCAGGTGGCTTTCCAGCTCACTACGCACGCCGTCGGGAATCGGCTTGGCCCGCTTGACCTGATGATCGTAGTGGATCATCACCGTCTTGCCCACGGCGCCCAGCGTGCCGTTCTGGTATAGCGCCTGACTGACCGTGAACGAGCTCGAGCCGATCCGCGACACGCCGGTGCGAATCTCGATCGGCGCATTGAAATAGAGCTCGGCGCGGTAATCGACCTCGATACGGGCGAGGATCAACACCCACTTCCGCGGATCCAGATCCGGGGTGAACAGCTGGCAGACGTCGTTACGCGCGAACTCGAACCACACCGGAATGCGGGTATTGTTGATATGGCCCAACGCATCGGTGTCGCTGAAGGTCGGGTTCAGGCTACGGGTGAACATGGCGGGCTCCTTGTCGGCCATTCAGAATCCAGCGCCCGGTGGGCGCGGTCAAGTCTGGCGCACCAGGCTGGCGGGGGCGAGCAGGGCCTGCAGGCGTGTCCAGGCCAACAGCCACAGCGTGGCGACGCCAAAGCCGGCCAGGGTGCCCAGCGCCAGGCCCCAGGCGGGGTAGGTCAGCGAGACGCACAGCGCATAGCTCAGCAACGAGCCCAGCCCGGCCGGATAATGCTTGATGACGGTCGCCGTGGGCGCCGCGCCGTGGCCGAGATGCAGGATGACCAGGAACGGGAAGAAGGTGACCGGGAATGCCGACAGCAGACCCGCCCAGGCGGGCGGCAGCACATGCGCCAGGCCGGTGATCAGGAAGATGATTGCGGCGGCCAGCGCGGCCCGGAAGATCAGCGCCGACCAGGAAAAGTCGCCCCGCGCGGTGGTGCGTCGCTCGGGGATGCGCCGATAGAGGGCGCTGAACAGCGCGATCGCGATCAGCGTGGTCAGACTGCCGCTCACGCGGGTGAAGTCGACGCTCGCCAGGGCCGCGCTGACCGCCAGCCAGCAGACCAGCCCGCCGGCGCTGCCGGCCAGCACGCCGACGAGGCCGTCGCGCCGACCACACAGCAGATAGCCGGCGCCCAGGGCGAGCGTGGCGGTGAAGCCGGCCAGGGTATACACCGCGCTGTCGGCGGCGAACCGAGGGCCGATCTCGAGGCCGATGAAGAACAGCGCGACGGCCGTGCCCAGCGGATAGCCCGACAGCAGCCCGGCGACACGCGTGCTGATGCGCTCGGCAATCAGCGACAGGCCCAGCACGATGCCCACCGAGACCAGCAGCTTGGCGATCTGCCAGGCGAAGGGAACCTCCATCGATGACCTCCGGGAAGTAATGCAGATTGGCCGGGCGCGGATGGCGATCGGCGCCAATGAATTTCAGGATAACGCGATTAGATGAGTCGCCGGCTGTTCTGGTCGACGAAGGCCTGCTCGAGCGGTTCGCGCAATGGCTCGTGGAGATGGCCGGGCAACGCGGCGAGTGCATCCGGCAGGCTCTCGAAATCGCGGTTGCGCAGCCAGCAGTAGGCCCAGGCGCAGGCTTCGAGTTCGTCGCGCGGCAGCGGGCGGGCAGGCATCTGCACCAGCAGGAACAGCGCGGTGCGCGCCGCCCACAGGGGTGGCTGGGCGTCTCCGCTCCAGGCGTTCAACGTGGCCCCGTCGGGGGTATCCTCGGGTTCGCCGAGCTTGGCCAGTCGCGCGGTGTCGGCGAGAATCATCGCCAACCGATCGGGGCTGGCTGCGCCGATCAGCAGCCAGTGACCGACCAGCCGCGAAGCGCCGCGCGTGGCCTTGGCATAGAAGGTGGCTTCAGGCATCTTCAATCCTCATCGGTTTTTTCGGCCTTTTCAGCTCGGCCTTTCAACTCGGCCTTTCAACTCGGCCTTTCAACTGGGTCCTTTCAACTGGGTCCTTTCAACAAAGCGAGAGCCCGCATGCGCTTCGATTTTGCCACGTCCATCGACCGTCGCCAGTACGCCTCCAAGAAATGGCTGCGCTACGCCGACGATGTACTGCCGCTGTGGGTCGCCGACATGGACTTCGCGTCGCCGCCGGCGGTCGTCGAAGCGCTTGAGGCGCGGGTCGCACACGGCGTGTTCGGCTACGACGCCACTCCCGACAGCCTGCGTCACACACTGTGCGCGTGGAGCGCGCAGCATTATGGCTGGCCGATCGAGCCCGACTGGCAGGTCTGGCTGCCCGGCGTGGTGCCGGCGCTGCACCTGGCCTGCCTGGCCTTGACCGAGCCGGGCGACGGCGTGCTGACGCTGACGCCGATCTACCCGCCGTTTCTCAAGGTCGCCGAGCGCAGCGGCCGGCTCGCCCAGGAGGCGCCGTTGGCGGAACCGGCCGCGGGCGAGCCCTGGCGGTTGACTCGCGAGGCGCTGCAAGCGGCGATCACTCCGCAGACCCGGCTGCTGTTGTGGTGTCACCCACACAACCCCACCGGGCGAGTGTGGGATCGCGCGGAGCTGGCGCTGCTCGCCGAGCTGGCCGAGCGCCACGACCTGACCATCGTCTCCGACGAGCTGCACTGCGATCTGATCCTGAATGATGAGCCGCATCGCCCGCTGGCCGCGCTCTATCCCGACCTGGCCGCGCGCATCGTCACGCTTTGGGCGCCCTCGAAGACCTTCAACATCGCCGGCCTGGGCTGCGCCTGCGCGGTGATCAGCGACGCGACGCTGCGCCGCCGCTGGCAGGCGACGATGAGCGGGTTGATGCCCGAGGTCAATCTGCTGGGGCTGCTCGCCGCCGAGGTCGCCTACCGCGACGGCGAGCCCTGGCGCCAGGCATTGCTCGAGGTGCTGCGCGGCAATCGCCAGCGCATCGCCGACCATCTGGCGGGCTGGCCGAACGTCGCGTGCCGGCTGCCCGAGGCCACCTACCTGGCCTGGCTCGACCTGCGCGACGCGGGGCTCGGCGACAACCCGCAACACTACCTGCTCGAACAGGCCCGGGTCGCGCTGTCCGATGGCGCCGACTTCGGCTGGCCGGGCTTCGCACGGCTCAATTTCGGCACTACGCCGGAGCGACTCGAAGCCGCGCTGCAACGCCTGGACGACGTGCTCGGCAACGCTTGACCGCTGATATCGCCGATACGTCCATGACGTCGAGCGGTCAGCTCAGTAGAGCAGCGCAAACAGCTTGCGGCGATAGGTCACCGTCAACGGGTGCTCGGCGCCCAGCGCGTCGAACACCCGCAACAGCGTCTTGCGCGCGATATCCTCGCCGTAGCTGCGGTCAGACTTGAGCAATGCCAGCAAGCCTTCGAGCCCTTCCTCGTAGCGACCATCGGCGACTTGACGCAGCGCGCGCTTGAAACGCGCCTCGCTGTCGTCGCGGCCTTCGAGCGCGGCGATCTCCTCGGCATCCGGCGCTTCCTCGCCGAATTCGATGCGCGCCCGCACGCCGCGCGTCTTGGCGGCGTCGCGATGCTCCGGGGGCAGGTTGTCGAGCAGCGCTCGCGCTTCGTCGGCGCGGCCCTCGCCGACCAGGGCGCTGGCCAAACCGATCTGGTAATCGTGATAATCGGGGTAGTCCTGCACCAGCTGCTCGTAGATGGCCCGAGCGGTGGCGCTGTCACCGTCGGCCAGTGCCGCCTCGGCCTGTTCCTCGGGACTGGCCTCGGCGTCCTGCGGGGCGCTCAGATATTGCCCCAGCCAGTCGCGGATCTGCTTCTCGGGCAGTGCGCCCTGGAACTGGTCGTAGAGCTGGCCCTGCATGATCAGCTTGACGTCGGGCACCGAGCGGATGCCCAACTGGGCGGCGATCTGCTGGTTGTCCTCGATGTTGAGCTTGGCCAGCACGAAGCTGCCGGCATACTCATGGGCGAGTTTTTCGAGTACCGGCGTCAGGCTCTTGCAGGGCTCGCACCAGGGCGCCCAGCAATCGAGCACCACCGGGATCTGCATCGAGCCTTCCAGCACGACCTGCTGGAAGTTCGACATGTCGACATCAACGATGTACTGCGACGGATCTGCCTGAGCTGCTGACGCCTCGGATTGGGGCGTGCTCAGCGGGTCTCCGGTGCGGGGATCGACGATCGGCATAATGGTAGCCTTGGTTAACGGGAAATTTACCTAGTTATGCGGGCGGCGGGGGATCGATTCAAGAGCGCTGCGGGTGACTCGGGCGATGCATTACGGCCCTACGAGGCGGGGGAGGCGGTATGACGCATTGGCGTCGCTGGATGGCGGGATTGATGCTCGGCCTGGGGCTGCTGCTCGGTGGCCCGCTGGCGATGCTGGCCGGGCCGCAGGTCGAACTGGAAGGCAACTGGGCAACTAGCGATCGCTCCTCGGCGGGGCTCGCACCGGACCCCGCCGCGATGCGGGAGGCGGTAGTCCAGGTTTACGCCGCGCGAGCCTTCGGCTGGCGCGGGGCCTTCGGCGCGCATACCTGGCTGGCGGTCAAGCCGCCCGGAGCGCAGCGCTACCGGGTGCTGCAGGTCACTGGCTGGCGGCGTCCCACGGTGTCGGTGCGTGCCGGCGTCCCCGATCGCGCCTGGTACGGCAGTCTCCCCGCACTGATCGCCGACTATCGCGGCGCGCAGGCCGCGGCGCTGATCCCGGCCATCGAGGCGGCCGTCGAGCGCTATCCGTTTCGCGATCGCTATCGCGTGTGGCCCGGGCCCAATAGCAACACCTTCGTGGCCTGGGTGATTCGCCAGGTCCCGGGGCTTGAGGTCGCGTTGCCGGCGACGGCCATCGGCAAGGATTACCTGGTGAGCGGCTGGCTGGCGCGCACGCCTAGCGATAGCGGTTATCAGTTTTCGTTTCACGGATTGCTGGGGGCGACCCTGGCCGCGGTCGAGGGAATCGAAGTGAACCTGCTGGGGCTGACGCTGGGCGTCGATGTGGCGCGACCGGCGCTCAAGCTGCCGGGCATCGGCCGGGTGGGGCTGGCGCGTCCGATAGCGGGAGCGGGCCCGGCCGGCGAAGGTGGCTGAGGCGCTGGCCAAAGGGCAGGCACGAAAAAGCCGACACGAAAGTGTCGGCTTTTCATGTTTGGTAGCGGGGGCCGGATTTGAACCGACGACCTTCGGGTTATGAGCCCGACGAGCTACCAGGCTGCTCCACCCCGCATCAGATCGTGTGGCGTATATTACCAGGAAATTGCGCCAAGTCAAGCCTCTGTCGGATGGTCGCGCAGACCCGCCAGTCTCGGCCATACTGACTCCAGGCGGCTTCATTTGGCCTTGCCTAAGACGTCATGGAAATTCGGCGTCGATCCCATAGAAATGACTCAGGGGGAGACAAGATGACACAAACAGCACCCGTCGCCTGGGTAACTGGCGGTACCGGTGGCATCGGCACCGCGATTTGCCGCGCCATGGCCAAGGAGGGCTACCAGGTCGTGGCGGGCTATCACAATCCCGAAAAAGCCAAGCATTGGCTGGAAGAGCAGCGCGCCGAGGGTTTCGAGAACATCGCTCTGTCCGGTGCCAACCTGATCGACTACGAGGACTGCGAAGCCGGGGTGCGCGAGATTCGCGACAAGTTCGGTCCGGTCGGCGTGCTGGTCAATTGCGCCGGCATCACCCGTGACACCACGCTCAAGAAGATGAGCCCCGAACAATGGGGGGAGGTCATCAACTGCAATCTCAACAGTGTCTTCAACACCTGTCGCTGCGTGCTCGAGGACATGCTCGAGAGCGGCTACGGCCGTATCGTCAACATTTCCTCGATCAACGGCCGCAAGGGACAGTTCGGGCAGGCCAACTACGCGGCGGCCAAGGCGGGGATGCACGGCCTGACCATGTCGCTGGCCCAGGAGACCGCGACCAAGGGCATCACCGTCAATACTCTCTCCCCCGGCTACATCGCCACCGACATGATCATGAAGATACCCGAGAAGATCCGCGAGTCGATTCGCGAGGGTATCCCGGTCAAGCGCTTCGGCGAGCCCGAGGAGATCGCGCGGGCGGTGTGCTTCCTCGCCGACCGTGACTCGGGGTTCATCACCGGGGCCAACCTGGACATCAACGGCGGGCAATTCATGGGCTGAAGGACGCTTGGCGTCTTGCCAGCCAGGGAGCGGGTCTCGCGTCGGCGCGGCCCGCTTTTTCATGAGTTTTATTTCACGCGCGCTATTGCGTGCGCCGCGGGACGGATCGATCAGGCGGGCGGCAACTCGGCCAGCCGCGACAGCTGCAGGTCGAGTTCGCCGGCTTCGCGCTGCCAGAGTTCCGGCGCCACCGGTCCGGTGGCGAGGATCTCGGCGAGCACGCCGTGCAGCTCCTCGGCCCTGGTCTGTTCGCGACCCAATCCTTCGTTGAGCCGTTCGACCTGAATCGCCAGGCGCAGCGGCTCGTCGTCGCGGCTCACCTGGCTGCCGGCGAGCAGCGCCAGATGAACGCGTAGCCGGGTCAGCCGATCGGCGACCTGGTTGGCCTCCGGCGGGTCGCGACGCAGCGCGTTGCGCTGCTGGTGGGCGCGCTGGATGTCGGCGGACAGCGCGTCGTGGCTCTCGACATCCTCGGCGGGTTCGCCGGCAAGCGCCTTGGTGTCGGCCTGCAGGTGGGCGTCGAGCAACGGCCGCAGGGCCTGCCAGCCGTGGATTGCCTCGCTGACGGCGAGCCGCGATAACCGCTCGCGGCGGGCGCGCACGATGCCCGACCAGCGCCGGCGCATGCCTTCGCTGCGACGGCCCTGGGGCAATGGCTCGAGATCTTCTGCTTCGGCGATCGCCGCCTCGAGTATCGAGGCGTCCTGATTGTTTTCCGGTTGCCAGGCGTCGAGCCGCTCGATCAGTGCCTGCATGGCGTCCAGGCGCTCGCGGCTGCGCTGGGCGTGGTCGTCGCGTTCGTTCTCGCGAGCGGCGAAGATGTTGTCGCAGGCACCGCGAAAGGCGCGCCACAACGTCTGCTCCTCGCCCTTGGGCGCGCGTCCCAGCTCGCGCCAGCGTTGTTGCAGTAGCTTGGCCTGCTCGGCGCGTTGCGCAGCGGGGCCGTCATCGTTCTGCAGTGTCTGTGCCTGCTCGACCAGTTCACGCTTGCTGGCGGCGATCTCCTGGGCGCGCTGATCGATCAGCATCTGCAGGGCGTGGCGGATGGTGCCGAAGCGCTGACCGACCGCCTCGGCCTGGTCGCGCGGGACCGGCGAGAAGCGTCGCCACTGCTCGCGGGCGCGATCGCGGATCTGGCGCAGCATGTCGGGGTCGGCCCGGGGGTCGGGCCTGGCAATCAGGGCCTCCAGTTGTTCGCACAATCCCTGGCGGGCGATCAGGTTCTGCTGACGATTGGCATCGCGTTTCTCGCGCCACGCGCTGAGCCGCTCGTGGATGCGATCCGAGGCCGCGCGAAAGCGCGCGGAAAGCTCGCGGTCGGCGGCGGCATCGCCAAGGTTCTTCCAGTCCTTGACCAGCTGGCGATGCCGGCGGTCGAGTTCGCCATCGCTGAGATCGCGATCGTCGGCCAGCGCTTCGAGGGCATGGCAGAGCTGCTCGCGCTTGGGGCCGGCGACGAAACCGCGCCAGTCGCGCAGTTCGGCGAGCTGGGCGCCAAGGCGCTTGAGCATTGGCAGGTGCTCGCGACGGGCGTCTTCGGGCAACTGCTCCAGGCGCTGGCGCAGGCTCTGATGAAGCCGGCTGGCGCGCTTGAAGGCGCCGCGGTCGAGCAGCTCGTCGAGCGTGCCCAACTCCCGGGCAAAGCGCTCGGCCGACGCGCTGGCCTCGCCGGCCGCTTCGTCGCGCTGGTCGTTCAGACGGCGCTGCGCGCGGGCGAGCAACGCCGGCGGCGGCAGGTCGGCGGGCCAGTCCAGTGCGGCGACGGCGTCCCGGAGCGGCGCATCGTCGCAAGCCTCGAGCGCCTGTTTGAGTGCCGCGGCCTGGGTCTCGGCACGTTGCCAGGCCGCCAGGATGCGTTCGTGCTCGAGCAGTGCCGCGTTGTAGCGCTCGCTGAGCGTGGCGTCCGGGGCGTGCTGATCGGAGAGCGTCTGCCAGCGATTGGCGAGCAGACGCTTCTGGGCCTGCAAGCTGGCGATATCCTGTTCGCCGATGCGCTCGCCCTGGCGCAGGCCGGCAAGGGTATCTTCCAGCGCCTCGATCAGCGAGCGCCGCGTCTCGTCGGCGTCCTCGCGGCGCTGGTCGGCGGCGGCGATCGCGTGGTGCCGGGCTTCGTGATCGGCGATGATCTTGCGACAGCGCAGCGCGGCTTCATGAAAGCGTTGCTCCTGGCTGCGGCTCGGCACGTCCGGCAGGGCCTCCCATTCACGCTGCAGATGGCGATAGCGGCCGGCGTAGAGTGGCTCCCAGGCATGCTCGGCGTGTTGCTCGAGTGCACTGAGCAGTTGTTCGCGGCGCGCCGCACGCTGGCGCGCCTCGGCGGCGTCCTCGCGTTGGCGGTTGAGGCGCAGGCGGGCGATTCGCGCCACCTGCTTGTCGCGCCGGGCGCGGCGGCTCAACTGGGTCAGCGCGGATTCGCTGGTGACGCGCTCGGCGGCCGCCTGGCGCACCGCGGCGATGCCGTTCTCGCAGGCCTGCGTGAGCAGCCGCGCTTCGTCGTCGAGGCGTGCCAGGGCAGCCAGCCGCAGGTCCTGGTTGTCGCCCTGCAGGGCGATCGCCTCGAGCAGCTCGGGATCATTGAGTCGCTCGACCAGCGTCAGCCGGAATGCCAGCGGCGTATCGCCGGCGCGCCCGATCAGCAAGGCCAGCAGGCGTTCGTGGAGTTCGCGGGAGGCGCCACGTTCGAGCAGTCCGACCAGCCGAGCCGGATCGTCGAAACGCGCCAGCGCGGCGCGTCGCACCTCGCCGTCGCTGTCGGTGGTCAGCGTTTCGAGACGCTGGCGGTCCTCGACGTCGGCGGGGTCGAGGCGGTCGATGGCCTGGCGGCGCACCGCGGGATCGCTGTGCTGCCAGCGTGGGGCGAAGAGGTGACGAAGAAATCCTGGCATGACTGGCATGAGTGGCTACGCATCCCTGATGATGTGGCGTACGAAAGTGAGGCATCCGGCGGCATCCGCTGCCGTCATTGTGGCCTCCATGCTATATAAGCATGCGCATCGACGCCGGAAAAGCCCGGGCGTCGTCGCCTGGCGACACTGACAAGCGTTGTATGCTGGGCGTATGATCAGTTGCAGCCCGGCGACCCCTCGCTTAGTTTTAACTGTCATTACCCGACCGTGGAGACCGGCTATGAGCCTCAATGTGGACAGGGCGGGCAGCGCCTTCACCTTCAAGGGTGGCATGCTGCCCATGACGGTCATGGAGCTGACCAGCGCCGATCCTGAAGCGATTCGCGATCAACTGGTCGGCAAGCTCAATCAGGCGCCGGCCTTCTTCCAGCACACCCCGGTGATGCTGAGTGTCGAAAAGCTCGACGAGCCGCACCTGGCGCTGGAGCGTGTCTGCGCGGTCTGCCGCGCCCACAAGTTGTTGCCGGTGGCGGTGCGTGGCGGCGGCGATCCGGTCAAGCAGTCGGCCTGGGCGTTGGGGCTGGGCTGGTTCCCGCCTCAGGAAGAACGTGTCCGCAACCTGGAAAGCGTCGAGCCGACGGGCGGTGAAGACGCGCTGCCCGAGGAAAAACCGCCCCTGGTGCCCGGCGTCGGTGGGGTGGTCGCGGTGGGCAGTCGCATTCATCGCGGCACGGTGCGCTCCGGGCAGCAGGTTACCGCGCCGGATGGCGACCTGGTCGTGCTCGGCGCGGTCAACGCCGGTGCCGAAGTGCTGGCGGGCGGCAACGTCCATGTCTACGGGGCGCTGCGCGGGCGTGCGCTGGCCGGTATCCACGGCGATCGCGAGGCCAGCATCTTCTGTCACGAACTGCGTGCCGAACTGCTTTCGCTGGCCGGCAATTACAAACGTCTGGAAGACATCGACCCGCAACTGCTGGGCAAGGCCGTGCAGGCGCGGCTCGATGACGATCAGCTGACCATTGCGCCGCTGGCCTGAGCCGGCCGCGGCGAGACGATCTTCGATATCAGCAACAGGAAGCTTATCTTGGCCAAGATCATTGTAGTGACCTCCGGCAAGGGCGGGGTCGGAAAAACGACCAGTGCAGCAGCCATCGCCACCGGGCTGGCACTGCGCGGCAAGAAAACGGTGGTAATCGACTTCGACGTGGGGTTGCGTAACCTCGACTTGATCATGGGCTGCGAACGACGCGTGGTCTACGATCTGATCAACGTGATCCAGGGCGAGGCGGGGCTCAACCAGGCGATGATCCGCGACAAGCGGGTCGAGAACCTGCATATCCTGCCGGCCTCGCAGACCCGCGACAAGGATGCGCTGACCGCCGAGGGCGTCGAGAAGGTGCTCGACACCCTGGGCAAGGACTTCGATTACGTGGTCTGCGATTCGCCGGCGGGCATCGAGCGCGGCGCGCAGCTGGCCATGTATTTCGCCGACGAGGCGGTGGTGGTGACCAATCCCGAAGTCTCCTCGGTGCGCGACTCCGATCGCATCCTCGGCCTGCTGGGTTCCAAGACCCGCCGCGCCGAGCAGAATCGCGATCCGGTCAAGGAGCACCTGCTGATCACGCGCTACGATCCGGAGCGGGTCACCGGCGGCGACATGCTCAACCTCGAGGACATCCACGAGATCCTGGCGATCAACCTGATCGGCCTGATCCCCGAGTCCGAGGCGGTGCTGCGAGCGTCCAACCAGGGCGTTCCGGTGACCCACGATCAGAAGAGCGATGCCGGCCAGGCCTACACCGACACGGTATCGCGCCTGCTCGGTGAAGAAGTGCCTTTGCGTTTCCATGAGTATCAGAAGAAGAGCCTGCTCTCCCGCATGTTCGGAGGAGGTCGTCGGTGAAGCTACTCGAATTTCTCAAGCGTGAACGCAAGAAATCCGCGTCGGTCGCCAAGGAGCGCCTGCAGATCATCGTGGCGCACCAGCGTAGCCAGCGTGACCAGCCGGATTACATGCCGATGCTCGAGAGGGAATTGCTGGAAGTGATTCGGCGCTACGTCAATGTCGATCAGGATGCCATCAACATCACCCTCGACAGCGAAGACGACTGCTCGGTGCTCGAGCTCAACGTCACGTTGCCGCGCTGACGCAGGTTGCTGAGTCGGGCGAGGCGCTGTGCTAGTCTGGACGCTTTGAGCCGGTAGAGGGAGCGTGCATGGCGCAGCGCAGCGATTCGCCGCAGACATTCCTGTGGCACGACTACGAGACGTTCGGCGCCGATCCGCGCAGCGACAGGCCTTCCCAGTTCGCGGCCATCCGCACCGATGCCGATTTCAACGAGCTCGGCGAGCCACTGACGCTCTATTGCCAGCCCGCGGACGACTATCTGCCGGCGCCGCAGGCCTGCCTGATCACTGGTATCACGCCGCAAACGGCGCGCCGGCGCGGGCTGCCCGAGATGGAGTTCGCGGTGCGCATCAACGCCGAGATGAGCGTGCCGGGCACCTGCGTGCTGGGCTACAACAGCCTGCGCTTCGACGACGAGGTCACTCGCCATCTGTTCTATCGCAATTTCCTCGACCCCTATGCCCGCGAGTGGCAGAACGGCAACTCGCGCTGGGACCTGATCGACGTGGTGCGGGCCTTTCATGCGCTGCGCCCGGCGGGCATCGAATGGCCGCTGCGCGATGACGGCGCGCCGAGCTTCCGGCTCGAGGATCTCACCGCGGCCAACGGCATCGAGCACGCCGGCGCCCACGATGCGCTGGCCGACGTGCGCGCGACGATCGCCCTGGCGCGGCTTCTGCGCGCGCGCAATCCCAAGCTGTTCGGCTACCTGCTCGATCTGCGCCGCAAGCGCGCGGTGGCCAGGCTGCTGGACATCCCCACACGCAAGCCGATGCTGCACATCTCGCGGCGCTATCCGGCCAGCCGCGGCTGCAGTGCATTGGTGATGCCGCTGGCCGAACATCCGTCGAACCCCAACGGGGTGATCGTCTACGACTTGAGCGTCGATCCCGAGCCGCTGTTCGAGCTCGACGTTGCGGCGATCCGCGCCCGGGTCTTCGCCAGTGCCGACGAGCTCAGCGAGGGCGAATCGCGGATCCCGCTCAAGGTCATCCATATCAACCGTAGCCCGGTACTGCTGCCGATCGCTGCGCTGACCGACGAGGTACAGGCGCGGCTCAGGCTCGACCGCGCGCGCTGCGAGGATCACTGGCAGGCGCTGCGCGCACGCCCCGAGGCGGCCCGCAAGGCCGCTGTGGCGTTTGCCGAGGGCCCGGGCAAGACGCCCAGCGACCCGGACCTGATGCTCTATTCCGGCGGTTTCTTCTCGCCGGCCGATCGTCAGCAGATGCAGCGCGTTCACGAAACCGAGCCCCAGGCGCTGGGCGAGACGGCCTTCGCCTTTCAGGACCCGCGACTCGAGGAGATGCTGTTCCGGCTGCGCGCTCGCAGCTATCCCGACACCTTGAATAGCGAGGAGCAGCAGCAGTGGGAGGCGTTTCGCTGGGCGCGGATGAACGATACCTCGCTGGGGATTCTGACTCTCAAGGCCTTCGCCCGCGAGATCGAGCAGCTCAACCAGGTCGCGCTGAGCGATCGCGATCGTCAGGTGCTCGAGGAACTGGTCATGCACGTCGAGGCGATAATGCCGCCCCAGGCCTTCGAGTAGCGTGAACGGTATGGCCGGCGTTAGCGATGCGCGGTCAACAGGCACAACAAGACCCCCGCCGGGATTGCCGGCGGGGGTCTTTGCGGATGACGATGAGCGATGGCGGTTCAGCGCCGTTCGGGCAGCGCCTCGAAGCCGGCGGTCCGGGCACTCACCTCGCTGGGCGCGTCGCCGGGGGTGAAGGTGACGGTCAGTGCCGGACTCGCTTGCAGGCTCTGCCAGGCCTTGCGTATATCCTCGACGTCGAGATTCGAGACCCGTTCGGCCAGCCGCTGGCGGCGATCGAAATCGGTGTCCTCGTAGGCCAGCTCGAGCCATAGCCGCTGGGTCAGCTCGGACAACGACGCATCACGTTCGAGCAGCCGGTCCTGCACCGCCTGACGGTAGGGCGCGAGGCTCGCTGCGTCGAGTCCGGCCAGACGCTTGCCGAAGTCGCCGAGGAAGGCGTCGATACGCGACTGGATGCGTGCGACGTCGGCGCTCGGTGACTGGACCAGCAGGCTGATGCCGGGCGCCTCGAGCAGCGGCTGATAGCCGGCGTTGACGATGTAGCCGAGCTGCTCCTCGGTACGCAGCTGCGCGTAGAAGGGCGTCTCGATCAACTGGCCGAGCACTGCCAGCCGGGCCTGGCTATCCAGCGAGCGGTCGTTGCCCTGCAGGTAGCCCAGCACGGCGCTGTCGTTGCGTGTCGAGCGCGGATGCAGGGTCGGCGGCTCGCGGGGCACCTCAAGCGTCTCGAGATCGGGGATCGCTGAATCGGCCAGCTCGGGGGCCAGGGCATTGGCGACGCTCAGCCCCACGCGACGCGCCCGTGCCGGCTCGAGGTTGCCGACCGCCAGGCTCTCGAGGTGCAGGCTATCCAGAAAGCGCCGGCGATAGGCGCGCAGGTCGTCGGCGTCGAGGGTGTCGATGGCGTCGAGCAGGGCGGTATTCGACCAGCTGGGACGAATCAATGCGTCGCCCAGGGTCTGTTGCATTTGCTGGTAGAGCGGTCCCTGGGGGGCATTGCGCCATTGGCGCTCGAGCCCTAGCTTGACGCGCGCCACGCTGTCCGCGGCGATCTCGCCCTGGCGCAGCTGTTCGAGCACGCGTTGAATGACCCGCTCCTGATTGTCCCGCCAGCCGGAAAACGACAGCGTCATGCCGCGGCCATGGGCGTAGGCGTTGAACGACTGGCCGGCCAGGCGCGCCGGATAGAGCGCTTCGTTGAGGCTGTCGTTGAGCCAGCCGGCGAGCAGCCGGGTCAGGGCGGCATCGCGTGCCTTGTTTGCCGCGGCGGGGTTCTGCAGGCTGAAGCGCCACTCGACGCGCGGCGTACCGAAGCTTGCGTCGGGGCGATACCACAGGGCGTGCTCGGGGGTGTCGATCAGTGCCTTGGGCGGTGCGGAATCGAGCGGCAGCAGGCTCAGGTTCTCGGCGATGTAGGGGTTGGGCTCGGGCAATGCCAGCCCGTCGAGCGGCTCGGCCGGGGGCCACTCGTCGAGGCGCGCTAGCCGATAGGGCGCGTCGAACCACTCGGTGGTTTGCTCGCCTTCGACAGCGGGCCCGCTGTAGACGCGCAGCAGGCGCTCGGGGGTGAGCTTGGCGAGGATCGTGCGCAGCTCGTCGGGCTGATAGCCATCCATGCGGTACGGCCCGTACTGGACGTCCTCGAGCGGATAGTAGGCCATGTTCATCGCCAGGCTGCTGGCCAGATCGATGGGCTCGCCGCGCTGCTGAAAGCGGAAATCCTGCTCGGCGAGTTGGGCCTGCTCCCGGTAGCGCCAGGCATCGAGGCCTGATTTGCGGATACGCTCGATCATCGCGAACAGGCTGGCCTGGATCCGGTCGAGTCGCTTGGCGCCCTGTGGCGTCAGGCTGATGTCGACCACGAACAGCGCGTCGTCCCCGTCGCCCTGCGCGCTACCCGCGGACAGACCATCGGCCCAGCCGGCTTGGCGCAGCGCAGCCAGCAGGCTGCCTTGGCCCTCGTGGCCGAGCAGGTTGGCGAGGTAGTCGAGCGACTTGTGACGATAATCCTGTTGCGGGTCGGCGATGGGAAAGACGAAGCGCACCTGGCGGCGATCCTCGAGGCTCTTGACCGCGAGCCGAGCCGGCAGCTGCTCGTCGGTCAGCAACGGTTGAGGCAGGGTGGGCCGGCTCAGGCCGCGATCGGGGATGGCGGCGAAATCGTCGCGAACCCAGCCTTCCAGGGTTTCCAGCGATTGCGGGGCGATCACCACCAGATTCATCACATTGGCGCCATAGCGGGCCTGGTAGAAGTCGATCAGCGATTGACGCAGTGATTGGCTGCCATCGTCGAGCGTCTCGAGATTGCCCACGGCGAAACGTGTCGAGGGATGCTCGGGGTTGAGCGCCTGGTTCATGGCTTCGTTGACGCGACGCCCATCGTCACGCAGTCGGGCCTGGTATTCGGAGTTCACGGCCTGGCGCTCGCGGTCGACATAGTCGGCGTTGAAGCGCGGGGCGATGAAGAACTGGCTGAAGCGATCGAGCGCACCCTCGAGTGCGCCAGGCTCGATATCGAAGAAATAGTTGGTGTCGCGGCTGGCGGTGAAGGCGTTGTGACTGCCGCCGTGCTGGTTGATGTATTGCTGGTAGCTGTCGGCTTGCGGATAGCGCTCGGTGCCCAGAAACAGCATGTGCTCGAGAAAATGTGCCAGACCCGGAGTGGCCTCGGGATTCTGGCTGCTGCCGACGGCGACATTCATTGCCGCGGCGGCCTTGTCGGCGTCAGGATCGCTGATCAGCAATACTTCGAGCCCGTTGTCCAGCGTCAGGCTACGGTAGTCGCGGTTGTCGTTAGGGCTGACGATCGGGGGGGCTGAGTCGGCCGTCGTGGCTTGGCTGCCATCGTCGGCCATGGCCGGTACGCTGAACAGCAGGCCGAGGAGCAGCGCAAGGGCGCTGGACCGGGGTCGCAGTGAGTGCATCATGTCTCCTGTTCGCTATGCCAACGGATCATCTTGCCGGTGGGGCGGCCGCAGGCCCAATCCTGATTGGCGGGGTCGTTTACCTGTCTTGATACAGGAAAAGCGCCCAACAGTTCCAAAGGCGCCGGCGACAGGCCGTCACGTACCCGCGACAGCGGCGTCGCCGGGTCGAGCCATTCGGCAAGGCGCTGGGGCGCTATTAGCGCCGGAAAGCGCTCGCTGAGCGGAGCCAGCAAGGGATTGGCCGGCACCGTGATCAGCGCCGTGGAATCGTTGTAGGCACTCAGCGTGGTGTGGTAGCGGCACCACAACCCGGCGAGCAGCAGGGGGCCGCGGTCGCCCCGGGTGATCAGAAACGGCTGCTTCATGCGCGGCTGGATCTTCCACAGGTAGACGCCGCTGACCGGGATCACGCAGCGGCGCGCGGCAAAGGCGTCACGGAACATGGCGCGTTCATCGAGGGATTCGGCGCGCGCGCAGTGCGGCGCGTGATCGAGCACCTTGAGCCAGGGCGGCGTCAGCCCCCAGAACGCCGTGGCCAGATGCCATCCCGAGCCTGTCTGGCGAACGATCGATAGCGGGTTGCGCGGGGCGCGGTTGGGGCTTTGCTGCAGCGGCTGATCGACGTGCAGTTCGTCTATCAGCTCGGCGAGCGGGTGCGCGGCGATGTGCAGGCGTCCGGCCATGGGCTCTCCTGGGGCGGTGCGCTGGCGCGCGGTGAGGGTGTCGGCGCGCGGTGTAGGCGCACTCAGCGGGCTTGCGTTTACGCACGGTGTCGATATGCTGGGGTGAAAACAGTGTTCGACCACGCCGTCCAACGTCGGACGGGCGACGAGACGAGGAACTCAATGGCACGTCCCAGACAGCATGCGCCCGAGGCGTTGCATGCCCAGGTCATGACGGCATGCGATGGCTGGCTGCGTGAACAGCCCGTGCATACGCTCTCGCTGCGTGCGCTGGCTCGGGAAATCGGCTGCGCGCCCAGTACCCTGCTGAAGCTGTACGGCAGCTTCAACAATCTACTGCAGTACGTCAATATCGAAACCCTCGAACGCTTGCGCGGAGCCATCGAGGAGATGGGCGAGGCCGCGCCCGAGCCGCGCCTCAAGGCGCTGGCGACGGCCTACTGGCAATTCGCTCGTCAGGATCCCTACCGCTGGCAGTTGCTGTTCGACTACCCGCTGGCCCAGGAGGGCGAGCTCGACCAGCGTCAGAGCAGCATGATCGAGGGCCTGTTCACCCGTGTCGAAGCGACCCTCAAGGAGTACCAGCCGGATCTCGATGCACTCGAATCGCGGCGCATGGCGCGCACCCTGTGGGGCAGCGTTCACGGCCTGGTCCAGTTGGGCCTGAACGAGCGCCTGGGCTACTGGCAAGGCCACCAGCTGGAAGTCGGCGAACTGCTCGACCAGCTCCTGACCACCATTCTCGCCGGGCTCAGGCACAGCCCGAGGACGCCGTGAGCCGATCGTTACTGGCGCGCCGCCATTTCGCCCCGTTCTTCTGGACCCAGGCACTGGGCGCCTTCAACGACAACGTCTTCAAGAACATTCTGCTGCTGCTGCTGACCTTCGTTGCGGTGCCGCGCTATGGCTGGGATACCGGCCTGCTCAACAATCTGGCGGCGGGGCTGTTCATTCTGCCGTTCCTGCTGTTCTCGGCCTGGGGCGGCACGCTGGCCGACCGCCTCGACAAGCAGCGTCTGGTGCGTCGGCTCAAGCTGCTTGAGCTTGTCACCATGTGCCTGGCCGCGGCGGCGGTATGGTTCGAGCAGTTTCTGCTGCTGCTCGGCCTGCTATTCATGATGGGCACCCAGTCGGCGCTGTTCGGGCCGGTCAAGTACTCGATCCTGCCGCAGCATCTGCCGCGCACTGAACTGGTGCGCGGCAATGCCTGGGTCAATCTGGGCACCTTCGTGTCGATCCTGCTGGGCACCCTGCTGGCGGGGGTGCTGACCTCGCTCGACGCGGCTACCGCGCGGTTGACGATTGGCGCCACGCTGATCGGCGTGGCCTTGCTCGGCTACGCCACCAGCCTGGCCGTGCCGGCGGCGCCCTCCAGCGATCCCGGGCCGGTCGGCTGGCGGCCGTTGTCCGGCAGCGTCGCGGTGCTGCGCGACAGTTGGCGTCAACCGCGGATCTTCCGCGCCCTGGTGGGCATCAGTCTGTTCTGGTTTCTGGGCGCCTGTTATCTGACTCAGTTGCCGGCGTGGGTGCGCGATGTGGTTCATGGTGGCGAAAGCGCCGTCAGCTGGCTGCTGGGTGCCTTCGCGCTGGGTGTCGGCGGCGGGGCGCTGCTCTGCGCGCGGCTTTCCGCCGGGCGCCTCGAGCTGGGCCTGGTGCCGCTGGGGGCGTTGTTGATCGCCGCCGGCGGGCTGACGTTTGCCGAGCAGCCGGCGCTGGCCGGCGAGGCGATGTCACTCGCCACGCTGCTGGCCACTCCGGGCTTCTGGGTGATGTCGCTGGCGCTGGCGCTGGTCGGCGTCGGTGGCGGGTTGTATATCGTGCCGCTTTATACCCTGGTTCAGGTGATCAGCGCCGAGCATCAGCGGGCGCGCATGATCGCCGCCAACAACCTGCTCAATGCGCTGTTCATGGTGCTTGCCGCGGGCTTCGGCATCCTGCTGTTGAGCGTGCTGGGCGTCTCGCTCAACGTCTTCTTCGCCTGGCTGGCGGGCATCGCCCTGCTGATCGGCCTGGCGGCCCTGACGATCAACCCGCGTGCGGTACTTCGGCTGGCGATCTTTGCCCTGACGCGGGTGCTCTATCGGCTGCGTTTCGTCGGACGCGGCCACATCCCCGCGCAAGGCCCGGCACTGGTGGTCTGCAATCACGTCAGCTTCATGGATGCGCTGGTGATCGGCGGGGCCAGCCCGCGACCGCTGCGCTTTCTGATGGACCGGCCGATCTACGAGTCGCCGGGGCTGAACTGGTTCTTCCGCCTGGCCGGGGCGATTCCGGTGGATTCCGAACGCCGCGATCCCGGCGGGGTGCGCCGCGCCATGCAGGAGGTCAGCCGAGCGCTACGCGATGGTCAAGTGGTGATGCTGTTTCCCGAGGGGCGGCTGACCATCGACGGCGAGGTCCAGTATTTTCGCCGCGGGGTCGACATGATCCTGCGCCGCGACGCGGTGCCGGTGGTGCCGGCGGCGCTGGCCGGCTTGTGGGGGTCATGGACCTCGCATTGCGAAGGCAGGGCCTTCACCAAGTTGCCGCGGCGCTTCCGGCCGCGGGTCGCGCTGGTGTTCGGCGAGGCATTGTCGCCGGGGCAGGCCGATCGTGCGACGCTCGAGGCGCGGGTGCGCACGCTCAAGCAAAACGCCGAGCAGAGCCTGGCCTGCAAGGCGGTCAAGGGGCGTCAGTAGGCGATCCGGCCGCGACGTGCCGACTGCCAGCAGCGCGCCGCGGTGATCAGGTTGTCCTTGACCTTGATGATCTCCATGCGCGTCGTACCCAGCTGCAGGCAGGCCGGCGCGTCGGGGAACGACTCGAGATGCTCGATGATCAGGCCGTTGAGGGTCTTGGGCCCGTCGGTGGGCAACTGCCAGCCGAGCATCTTGTTGATCTCGCGGATGTTGGCGGTGCCCTCGATGATGTAGCTGCCGTCATCCTGGAGATGGATCTCCTTGTGCATGCCGGCGACGTCGGTGGTGAATTCGCCAACGATCTCCTCGAGAATGTCCTCCAGCGTGACCAGTCCCTCCACGTCGCCGTACTCGTCGACGACGATGCCGATGCGCCGTTTCTGCTGCTGGAAGTTGAGCAGCTGGGTATGCAACGGCGTCGATTCGGGAATGAAATAGGGTTCGCGGGCCTCCTGGACGATCGCCGCCTTGGTCACTTCGCGCTTGGACAGAAAGCGCGCCGCGTTGCGCAGGTGCAGGATGCCGATGATGTTGTTGATGTCGCCCTTGAAGACCGGCACGCGGGTATGCTGGCTGGCGCGGATCTGGGCGAGGATGCTCTCCAGGTCGTCGTCCAGATCGATGCCGGCGATCTCGTGGCGTGGCACCATGATGTCGTTGACGGTGACGTTCTCGAGATCGAGGATCGACAGCAGCATTGCCTGGTGGCGACGCGGAATCATGGTGCCGGCTTCGTGGACCACGGTGCGCAGTTCGTCGCGGGTCAGATTGTCGGCGCCGCCCTCGATGTTCTTGACCCCGAGCATGCGCAGCAGGCCGTTGGACATCGCATTGACCAGCCAGACCAGCGGATAGAGTCCCTTGAGCAGCGGCTCCAGGGCCAGCGACGCCGGGAAGGCGATGCGTTCGGGCTTGATCGCCGCGTAGGTCTTGGGCGTGACCTCGGCGAAGATCAGGATGACGATGGTCAGCACCAGGGTCGCGATGGCCGGGCCCGACACGTCGCCGAAGAAATGGATGGCGATGATGGTGGCGATCGACGCCGCCAGGTTGTTGGCGAAGTTGTTGCCGATCAGGATCACCCCGATCAGCCGATCGGGACGCGCGAGTAGGCGCACGACTCGCTGGGCGCGCCGTTCGCCGCTTTTCGCCTGATGGCTCAGCCGGTAGCGATTGATCGACATCATGCCGGTCTCGGAGCTCGAGAAGAAGGCAGACAGGCAAACAAGCAGGAAAAGCAGGCCGAACAGCAGTCCCAAGGGGATGTCGTCGCTCAAGATCGAAGAGTCCTCAATCGCGTATCAAGCTCGTTTGTAGGGAATCGAGCGCCCCGGTGTCAAGGCGAGGGGCATCGGTGCGGGCTTTCAGACTCGCTCGAAAACCACTTCAAGGGCAAACTTGCTGCCGAAGTAGGCCAGCAGCAGCAACGCGCAGCCGCCCAGTGTCCAGCGTGCCGCGCGGTTGCCGCGCCAGCCCAGGAAATGCCGACCGGCGAGCAGCGTGGCGAAAATCACCCAGGCGGCAAACGACAGCACCGTCTTGTGCACCAGGTGCTGGGCGAAGATATTGTCGAGAAACACGATGCCGCTGATGATCGCCGCGGTGAGCAGCACCATGCCGACCCAGATCAGCTCGAACAGCACGCGTTCCATGGTGGTCAGCGGTGGCAGCGACTGCACCAGACCGCGCGTATGGTGATGGCGCAGCGCCTGATTCTGGCGCGCCATCAGAAACGCCTGGACGGCGGCGATGGCGAACACCGCGAAGGCCACGATCGAGGTCAGGATGTGAATCATGATCCCCGGCGTGAGTTCGGCCCGATGGCTGCCTACCGGCAGTTCGGTGGCCAGCAGGATGGTCGCGGCGGCGATCGGGAACAGCGCCACGGCGGCACTCAGCACCGGCTTGAAGAGGCTCGCCAGCAGCAGCAGGATGACGACCAGCCAACTGACCAGCGAAGCGCTGGCCGAGATGCCCAGGCTCATCTCGCCGAGATCGCCCAGCGCGGAGGCCACCACCACGCTGTGGCAGGCCACGGCGAGCACGCCCAGGGCGCGCACCAGAACTGGATGCGGCGGGACGCGCCGGGTCAGCGCCAGGCCCTGGCAAACGCCGCCGGCGACGTAGAAGACCATGGCCAAGATAGCGAAGGGGAACGCCTGCATGAAAGGTCCTGCCGACCTGAGAAGATGCTTACAAGCGACGTTTGTAACCACCTTCTGAGCTGGATGGAAAAGCGAATCGATACGCGCGCCACTATAGCGAATTGTGTCGCGCGCGCCCAGCCTGTGCCGGTCGCGAGCATGGAGACACGCCACGTGAACGCGTATAATCGTTGTCCAAACGCGTGGTGCCGCCGTGCGTGACGCCCCGTCCCGCCCATGCCGGGCACCGTGCACCCATAGCCGGAGAGTCACATGTTCGAGAGCCTCTCGGATCGTCTGTCGAAGACGCTAAAGTCGATTACCGGTCAGGCGCGACTGACCGAGGATAACATCAAGGACACGCTGCGCGAGGTGCGCCGCGCGTTGCTCGAGGCCGACGTCGCGCTGCCGGTGGTCAAGGCATTCATCGAGCGTGTGCGCGAGCGGGCGGTGGGTCAGGAAGTCTCGAAGAGCCTGTCGCCGGGCCAGCAGTTCGTCAAGATCGTCCAGCAGGAACTCGAGGCGATCATGGGCGAAGGCAACGTGCCGCTCGAACTCAAGACGCAGCCGTCGGTGATCCTGATGGCGGGCCTGCAGGGTGCGGGCAAGACCACCTCGGTGGCCAAGCTGGCGCGTTTTCTGCGCGAACGCGAGAAGAAGAAGGTGCTGGTGGTATCCGCCGACGTCTATCGCCCGGCGGCGATCGACCAGCTCGAGACCCTGGCCAAGGAGGTCGAGGTCGACTTCTTCCCCTCGGCCAGCGACCAGCAGCCGGTGGCGATCGCCACCGCCGCGGTCAAGCACGCCAAGATCCAGTTTCATGACGTGGTGATCGTCGACACCGCAGGTCGCCTGCATGTCGACAGCGACATGATGGACGAGATCCAGGCGCTGCATAAGGCGTTGACGCCGCAGGAGACGCTGTTCGTCGTCGACGCCATGACCGGCCAGGACGCCGCCAATACCGCCAAGGCTTTCCATGATGCGTTGCCGCTGACCGGGGTCATCCTGACCAAGGCCGACGGCGACGCGCGCGGCGGGGCGGCGCTGTCGGTGCGCCAAGTCACCGGCAAGCCGATCAAGTTCATGGGCATGGGCGAGAAGGTCGATGCCCTGGAGCCGTTCCACCCCGATCGCGTGGCGTCGCGGATTCTCGGCATGGGCGACATGCTGTCGCTGATCGAGGAGGCCGAGCGCAGCGTCGACAAGGGCAAGGCCGAGCGGCTCGCCAAGAAGGTCAAGAAGGGCGACGGCTTCGATCTCGAGGATTTCCGCGATCAGCTCCAGCAGCTCAAGAAGATGGGCGGCATGGGCGGACTGATGGGCAAGTTGCCCGGCATGGGGCAGATGGCCGAGGCGGCCCAGGGTCCGGGAATGGAGAAGGAGCTGGGCAGGCTCGAGGCGCTGATCAACTCGATGACCCCCAAGGAGCGCCACAAGCCGGACATCATCAACGGCTCGCGCAAGCGCCGCATCGCCGCCGGCGCCGGCCTGCAGGTGCCCGATCTCAACCGCCTGCTCAAGCAGCACAAGCAGATGCAGAAGATGATGAAGAAGGTCGGCAAGAAGGGCGGCATGCAGAAGATGATGCGCGGCATGGGCGGAATGCCCGGCATGGGGGGCGGCCCGGGTGGTATGGGCGGTCCCGGCGGCATGGGCGGCATGGGCGGCATGGGCGGCCCGGGGGGATTTCCGCGCCGCTGAGCGAAGCGGAAAAAGGTTTCCAACGCCGGCCGATTTCCGTAGAATGCTGCGTCTTCGTGGCAAGCTGCGCGCATGCGCGGCGAATGACTGCAGCTGCAGTCGTCACTGTGGCGTAATTTCTGAATACAACCGAAGGACAGTAACGCAATGGTTACCATTCGTCTGGCACGGGGTGGCGCCAAGAAGCGTCCCTTCTATCATCTGGCCGTCAGCGATTCGCGCAAGTCTCGCGATGGTCGTTTCATCGAGCGCGTCGGCTTCTTCAACCCGGTCGCCCGCGGTCAGGAAGAGCGTCTGCGCGTCGACCTCGAGCGCATCAGCCACTGGCAGAGCCTCGGTGCGCAGGTTTCCGATCGTGTTGCCGAGCTGATCAAAGAAGCCCGCAAGCAGCAGGCCTGAGGCGGTGTCCGGCATGCCGAGTAACGCGATGAAGGGTGCCGCTACCGGCGCGTCGGATGACGACTACGTCGTATTGGGCAAGTTGACCAGCCCCTACGGCGTCAAGGGGTGGTTGAAGGTGTATTCGTATACCAGCCCGATGGACGGCATTCTCGCCTACCCTCAATGGATCGTCGTGGCACGCGGCGAACGCGTGGCCCGGTGCCTGGTTCAGGGGCGGCGTCAGGGCAATGGCCTGGTGGCCAGTCTCGAAGGCATCGATTCGCGGGAACAGGCCGAACGGCTGGCGGGCGCGGAGATACTGCTGCCCAAGCAGACATTGCCGGCGCTCGATGCGGGCGATTACTACTGGTACCAGCTCGAGGGGCTGCGGGTGGTGACGCTGCAGGGCGTCGATCTGGGCTACGTGAATTACCTGTTCGAGACCGGCGCCAACGATGTGCTGGTGGTGCAGGGCGACGAACTCAGCCTTGATGGCAAGGAGCGGCTGCTGCCGTTTCTGCCCGACGAGGTGATTCGCGAGGCGGATCTCGACGCCGGCCGGTTGACGGTCGACTGGGATCCGGATTTCTAGCATCGGGCTGCCCGAACGTGCCTTGGGGCACTGTCGATTTTGGGCCCTAGGGATCTGCCGTGTGGATTGGTGTCGTCTCACTGTTTCCGGGCATGTTCGAAGCCGTGACCGGCTTCGGGGTGACCGGTCGAGCGGTCAGCCAGGGGCTCCTGGAAATCGAGCTCTGGAACCCGCGGGATTACGCCACGGATCGCCACCGCACGGTCGATGACCGGCCCTACGGCGGCGGTCCGGGGATGCTGATGAAGGTCGACACCCTGCGCCAGGCGATCCATGCGGCGCGCGAGCAGGGCGAGCGACGCTCGCACGCCCCGCCCAAGGTGGTCTACCTGTCGCCGCAGGGGCGGCCTCTGGATCAGCGGGGCGTGCAGCAATTGGCGGCCAGCGGCCCCCTGGTGCTGGTTGCGGGGCGCTATGAAGGCATCGATGAGCGCGTGGTGGAGAGCGACATCGACGAAGAGGTCTCGATCGGCGACTACGTGCTGAGCGGCGGCGAGCTGCCGGCGATGGTGCTGATCGACGCGGCGGCCCGCCTGGTGCCGGGGGTGCTCGGCCATCAGGGGTCCGCCGTGGAGGACTCCTTCAGCGACGGTTTGCTGGACTGTCCGCACTATACGCGCCCCGAGACGATCGACGGGCGTCGGGTGCCGGACGTGCTGCTCAGCGGCAACCATGAAATGATTCGTCGCTGGCGCCTCAAGCAGTCGCTGGGGCGCACCTGGCTCAGGCGCCCCGAGCTGTTGCAGAGCCAGGCGTTGAACGCCGAGCAGCGCGAGTTGCTCGAGGCCTTCATCGCCGAACACGCCGACCCGGCGGAGGAGCGTGGCCCGGGGCCGGTCGAGACCGGCTAGCGCGAGCGCCACGCGTCACCCATACTCGTTCCCGCGTCGTTGAGCGTCGGGATCACACGCCAGGCGGGCGTGTGCGGTCGCCAAAGGACCGTCAGTCACCGTGCCAAGGCACGGCGCGACCCGCCCGGCAAGAACATCAGTCAAGGAGTTGCATCATGAGTAGCAAGAACAAGGTGATCCAGGCGCTCGAGGCCGAGCAGATGGAGAAGGCCGTTCCGGAGTTCTCTCCCGGTGACACTGTGATCGTGCAGGTCAAGGTCGTCGAGGGCGCTCGCGAGCGTCTGCAGGCCTTCGAGGGCGTGGTGATCGGCAAGCGCAACCGCGGCCTGAACTCCGCCTTCACCGTGCGCAAGGTGTCCCACGGTGTCGGCGTCGAACGGACCTTCCAGACCTACAGCCCGCAGGTGGCGACCATCGAGGTCAAGCGTCGCGGCGACGTGCGTCAGGCCAAGCTCTACTACCTCCGCGAGCGCAGCGGCAAGTCGGCGCGAATCAAGGAAAAGCTGGCCTGACAAGCCCGCTTCAGCGCGCCACGCGACCCCGTCGCCGCATCCTGCGGGGCGGGGTTTTGCGTATCTGGCTTGCGTATCTGGCCCTGTGCATCGGGCAATGGCGACGACATAGGACGACACCATGAGCGGTCGCGATGACGACACTCAACTGATCGATGCCTTTCTCGATGCCCTGTGGCTCGACCAGGGCGCCAGCGAGCATACCCTGAGCGCCTATCGTCATGACCTGCAGGCCTGGTGCGCGTGCCTGACGGAACGTGGCCTTGCGCTGCTCGAGCCGGGGGGCGAGACGCTGCCCGACTGGCTGGAGGCGCGCCGCCGGGCGGGCTATCAACTGCGCAGCAACGCGCGGCTATTGTCGAGTCTCAGGCGCTTCTACCGCTGGGCGCTGGCCCAGGGAATGTGCGATGCTGACCCGCTGACGGAAGTGCGGCTGCCGCGGGTGCATGCCAGATTGCCCGACACCCTCGACGAGGCCGAGGTCGAGCGGCTG
Source organism: Halomonas sp. IOP_31 (assembly GCF_021151495.1). Taxonomy (NCBI): domain Bacteria; kingdom Pseudomonadati; phylum Pseudomonadota; class Gammaproteobacteria; order Oceanospirillales; family Halomonadaceae; genus Halomonas; species Halomonas sp. IOP_31. The sequence goes on from NZ_JAIRBP010000002.1 coordinate 72,604, forward strand.
CTCGAGGCGCCCGACGTCGAGACGCCGCTGGGGCTGCGCGACCGGGCGATGCTCGAGCTGTTGTATGCCTGCGGGCTGCGGGTCTCGGAACTCGTCGGTCTGCGCCAGGACAGCGTCAATCTGCGCCAGGGGGTGGTGCGGGTGCGGGGCAAGGGCGACAAGGAGCGCCTGGTGCCGATGGGCGAGGAGGCCCAGCGCTGGATCGAGCGCTATCTGCGCGGCGGGCGCGGGCAGTTGATGGACGATATTCGTCAGGCGCCGCTGTTTACGGGGCGCCGCGACGGCTTCATGACCCGCCAGACCTTCTGGCACCGCATCAAGCACTATGCGCGTTTGGCCGGGATCGACAAGCCGCTGTCGCCGCACACGCTGCGCCATGCTTTCGCCACCCATCTGTTGAATCATGGGGCTAACCTGCGGGTCGTACAGCTGTTGCTGGGGCATAGCGATCTATCGACCACGCAGATCTATACCCATGTGGCGCAGGCGCGCCTGGAGGCGCTGCACGCCGAACACCATCCACGAGGTTGAATCATGCATCGAACGTCACGCACTCTGTCCGCCGGCCTGCTGGCCATCGCCACCCTGTCGATCGCTGCGCTCTCCCAGGCGGCGACTCCGGAGGCCGGCGCGCTGAACGTCAACCGCCCCGAGGGGCAGGTCAACCAGACCCAGCAGGCCAATAACGCCGAGCGCGCCGAACGCCTGGCCGCCGTGCCCGAAGACCAGCGCATCGTCTTCCGCGGCAGCGAAAAGCCCCGGGCCGTCATCCAGGTCTTCACCGACGTCACCTGCCCGTATTCCCGCAAGTTCCACAAGGAAGTGCCGCGGCTCAACGAGATGGGCATCGAGGTCGAGTACCTGGCCTTTCCGCGCAGCGGCCTGCAATCCGGCGGCGCGCGGCAATTCGCCCAGGTGTGGTGTGCCGCCAATCCCGCCGAGGCGCTGAGCGCGGCCAAGCGGGGCGACACGCTGAGTAATGCCCCGGATTGCGACAATCCGGTCTCGGAGCAGTATTATCTGGGGCTCGAGCTGGGCGTGCAGGGCACACCCACCATCGTGCTGCCCGACGGGCGCATGGTGCCGGGTTACGTTTCCGCCGAGCGACTGGCCAACATGCTTGGCCTCGATACACGCAAGTCCGGCTGAGAGCGGAGGCGTTGGAGACAAGCGTTCGGCCGCAGGCCGGGTCGAGACCATACAGACAAGATAGGGAGCATGACGTTGAAACCGGTGAGAGTGGGTATCTGTGGGCTGGGGACCGTCGGTAGCGGCACGTTCAATGTGCTGATGCGCAACGCCGACGAAATCGCGCGTCGCGCGGGGCGGCCGATCGTCATCGAGCAGGTCGCCGCGCGGCGCGACAACCCCGATTGCGATACCACCGGGGTCAAGGTCACCGCCGATATCTTCGAGGTGGCGCAGAATCCCGACGTCGACGTGCTGGTCGAACTGATCGGCGGCTACGATGTCGCCCGCGAACTGGTGCTGATGGCGATCGCCAACGGCAAGCACGTGGTCACCGCCAACAAGGCGCTGATCGCCGTGCACGGCAACGAGATATTCCGGGCCGCCCACGACAAGGGGGTGATCGTCGCCTTCGAGGCGGCGGTGGCCGGCGGCATTCCGGTGATCAAGTCGATCCGCGAAGGCCTCGGCGCCAACTGCATCGAGTGGCTGGCGGGGATCATCAACGGCACCGGCAACTACATCCTCACCCACATGCGCGACGAGGGCCGGGCCTTCGAGGACGTGCTCGCCGAAGCTCAGGCGCTGGGCTACGCCGAGTCCGACCCGACCTTCGATGTCGAGGGCATCGACGCTGCCCACAAGCTGACCATCCTCGCCTCGATCGCCTACGGCGTGCCGCTGCAGTTCGAGAAGGCCTACACCGAAGGCATCTCGCGGATCACCGCCGAGGACGTCGAGCAGGCCGATAATCTCGGCTACATCATCAAGCACCTGGGCATTTCCAAGCGCACCGAGGCCGGTCTCGAGTTGCGCGTGCATCCCACGCTGATCCCCAAGGAGCGCCTGCTGGCCAGTGTGCACGGCGTCAAGAACGCCATCGCGGTGATGGGCGATGCCGTCGGTCCGACGCTCTACTACGGCGCCGGCGCGGGCGCCGAGCCGACCGCCTCGGCGGTGGTCGCGGATCTGCTCGACGTGGCCCGCGACATCGCCACCGAACATCATTACCGGGTGCCCTACCTGGCCTTCAGCGGCATCACCGAAGGCGATGACAGCCTGCCGATCCTGCCCATGGAGGACATCGTCACCGCCTACTACCTGCGGCTGCTGGCGGTGGACCGCCCCGGCGTGCTGGCGCGGGTGGCAACGATCCTCTCCGAACAGGGCATCTCGATCGAGGCGATCATCCAGAAGGAAGCCACCGAGGGCGAGCTGGTGCCGATCATCCTGCTCACCCATCGCACCCGCGAGAAGCAGATGAACGAGGTGATCCGCCAGCTCGAGTCGCTGTCGGACATCGCCGGCCCGGTGACCCGGATCCGCGTTGAGTCGCTCGACGAACAGCAATGACATCAGCTTCGAGCCGCGAGCTCCGGGCATCGAGCGAGATGGCTCGCGGCTCGTAGGCTCGAAGCTCGTCACTCACGGAGTGAATCATGCGCTATATCAGCACGCGTGGGCAGGCGCCCGCGCTTAACTTCGAAGACGTGGTACTCACCGGCATGGCCAGCGACGGCGGGCTCTACGTGCCCAAGAGCGTGCCGACGCTGTCCCGCGACGAACTCGCGGCGATGGCCGGGCTGTCCTACGCCGAGATCGCCTTTCGAGTGATGAAACCGTTCGTCGGCGGCGAGATCGACGACGCGACCTTCCGCGACATCGTCCACGACGCCTACGCGACGTTCAGCCACGAGGCGGTGGTGCCGCTCAATCAGCTCGACAGCAACCACTTCCTGCTCGAGCTGTTCCACGGCCCGACCCTGGCCTTCAAGGATGTCGCCCTGCAACTGCTGGGCCGGATCCTCGATCATTTCCTCATCAAGCGCGGCGAGCGCGCAGTGATCATGGGCGCCACCTCCGGCGATACCGGTTCGGCGGCGATCGAGGGCTGCCGGCATTGCGACAATCTCGACATCTTCATCCTGCATCCGCACAACCGCGTCTCGGAAGTGCAGCGCCGGCAGATGACCTCGGTGCTCGCGGACAACGTCTTCAACATCGCCATCGAGGGCAACTTCGACGACGCCCAGGCGATGGTCAAGGCCAGCTTCGCCGACCAGGCGTTCCTCGACGGTACGCGGCTGGTGGCAGTGAATTCGATCAACTGGGCGCGGATCATGGCGCAGATCGTCTACTACGTCGCCGCCGGCGTGGCGCTCGGCGCGCCGCACCGCGAGGTCAGCTTCTGCGTGCCCTCGGCCAACTTCGGCAACGTCTTCGCCGGCTACATGGCCTACCAGATGGGCCTGCCGGTCAAGCAGTTCGTGATCGCCACCAACGCCAACGACATCCTGCACCGCACGCTGGCCGACAACGACTTCGCCAAGCGCGAACTCGCGGCGACCCTGGCGCCGTCGATGGACATCGTGGTGTCATCGAACTTCGAGCGGTTGCTGTTCGACGCCTACCAGCGCGACGGCGAGGCGGTACGCGCGCTGCTCGAACGCTTCCAGCACGAGCCCGCCGCGCTGGCCGAGGCGCCGCTGGCCCGGCTGCGCGAGAAATTCGCCAGCCACAGCGTCGACGATGCGACGATCCTCGAAGTGATCCGCGAGGCGCATCATCGCACCAAGCAACTGCTCGACCCGCACACCGCTACCGGCTACCGCGCCGCTGAGGTCTGCCGGGCGGACGCCGCCACGCCGATGATCACCCTGGCCACCGCCCACCCGGCCAAGTTCGCCGATGCGGTGGTCAAGGCCGGCTTTCCCGGCGTGCCCCTTCCGGCGCACATGGACGACCTGCTCGAGCGCGAGGAGCGCTATACGGTGCTGCCGGCCGAGCTGGCCGTGGTCCAGGCGTTCGTCGCCGAGCATCGTCGCATGCCAGCCGCCTGATTCGCCGTCCGGTATTCAGGGGCCGACTCGCGCGGCCCCTCGTTCCTCGTATTTTGTCGTCGTGACCGAGTCGCAAGGAGCCGTCGTGCCCGCCGTCATCACCGAATCCCCGACCGAATCCTCAAGCAGCGATCTGCTGACCCGGCGTATCCGGGCGCGCCCGCGCGACGCGGCGCTCTACCAGCGTGGGCTCGATGCGGGGCTTTCCGAGTTGCAGGCGCGTATCCTCGCCGGGCGGCTCGCCGGCTACCAGGGCGAGCTGGAACCGCTGGTGACGCCCAGCCTGCGCCATCTCGAGCATCCCGAGCGGCTCACCGACGCCCGGCGCGGTGCCGAGCGCATCGCCCGGGCGGTCGCCGAGGGCGAGCACATCGGCATCCTCACCGATTACGACGTCGACGGCATCACCTCGCACGTGGTGATCCTGCGGACCCTGAACGAGCTGTTCGGGGTGCCGGCCTGCAAGCTGCACAGCCTGATCGGCCATCGCATCTTTGATGGCTACGGCATCAGCCTGCCGCTGGTCGAGCGGGCGCTGGCGCTGTCGCCGCGGCCCAGCGTGATCATCACCGCCGACTGTGGCTCTTCCGACGAGCCGCGCATCGCCCGGCTGCGCGAGGCCGGCATCGACGTCATCGTCAGCGACCATCACGCCTTGCCGGTGGAGGGGCCGCCGGCCTCGGCCTACGCCACCATCAACCCGACCCGCGAGGACTGCGGCTTCCCCGATCCGACCATCGCCGGCTGCATGGTCGCCTGGCTATTGATGTCGCTGAGCCGCGCGGTGCTGATCGAGATCGGCCATGCCTCGCCGTCGACGCCCAAGCTGTCGCCGTGGCTGTCCTACGTGGCGCTGGGCACCGTCGCCGACTGCGTCTCGCTGGGCGGCAGCGCCATCAACCGCGCGGTGGTGACCCAGGGGCTGACGCTGATCAATCGCATGCAGTCGCCCTGCTGGCGGGTGATGGCCGAGCGCCTGGGCGCCGACAGCACGCCGTTCGACGCCGAGACGCTGGCCTTCCAGATGGGCCCGCGGATCAACGCCCGCTCGCGGCTCGACGACCCCTATGCAGCGTTGCACTTCATGCTGGCCGCCGACGACGCCAGCGCGCGCGAGCATCTCGAAGTGCTCGATGCCGACAACCAGTCGCGCAAGGCGATCGAGGCCGAAATGACCGAGCTGGCCCGCGAACGGGCGATGGCCCAGCTCGCCGAAGGCGCCCGGGTGATGATCGTGCATCTCGATCAGGGCCATGCCGGGGTGCAGGGCATCGTCGCATCTAGGCTGGTCCAGGCCTTCGGGCGGCCGGCGCTGGTGCTGACTCCGGCGGTCACGCCGGGCATGCTCACCGGCTCGGGGCGCTCGATCGACGGCCTGCACCTGCGCGATGCGCTGCAGCGCGCCTACGAGCTGGCGCCGCAGGCGCTGCCGCGCTTCGGCGGCCATCGCGGCGCGGCGGGTGTCGGCGTGCCCCGCGAACGGCTCGAGGAGTTTGCCGCGGCGCTGCGTCAGGCAGCCGACGAACAGCTCGGCGAGTGCGAGCTGTACCCTTGCGTGTATACCGACGGCGAGCTGCTGGCGGCGCAGCTGTGCCTGACCACCCTCGACGAGCTCGAGCGGCTGGCGCCGTTCGGTCGCGAGTTCGACGCGCCGCTGTTCGATGGCGAGTTTCTGGTCGACGGCCTGCGGGTGGTCGGCGCCGATGGCAGCCACGTGATGCTGACCTTGAGCCAGGGCCAGGCCAGCGTGCGGGCGATCTGGTTTCGCGCCCTGACGCCGGGCGAATTGCCGGCCTTCGATCTCGGTGCACGGCTGCGCTGCGCCTACAAGCTCTCGCGCAACCGCTGGAAGGGGCAGGAGTCGCTTCAGCTAATGATCGAGCATGCCGAGCTCTGCCGGGAAGGCTGATTTATTGCTGCGCTCGATATCCTGACCATCGGCGGTACGCGCGATCCTCATTTACTGGAGTAAATTCCGGTCGCTGTGTTCCGGCGATGGCCAGCCTCTCGTCGCTCGCGACATAAATCAGCTCTCCCTGGAACCAAGGGCTGACCGAAAGAAGATTGATGATTTCAGTGCACCTCGGCATCCATGAGTCGCTCACTGCTAGTAGTTCGGCCAGACACCGGGGGTGGCGAGTTCCAGCAGATGGCCGTCGGGGTCGCGAAAGTAGAGGCTCTCGCCGCCACGCGGCCAGTGGGTGCGCCCCTCGATTGCTACCGTGTGTTCGGCGAGCCGCGCTTGCCAGGCGCCGAGCTGGTCGGCGTCGATGGCCAGCGCCATATGGCTGCGCCCAGCGCCGTCGTGGGGCGGAATGGTACCCATCGCGTCCGGCAGGATGACGGTCTGCCCGGTCTCGCCGTGCAAGAACAGCAGCAGTACCGTCCGGTTGCCGACATCGTAGGCGGTGAAGCGATGATCGGCGGTGAACGGCGCGAGTCCCAGCACCGTTTCGAAAAAGTCGCGGGCACGCGGCATGTCGGCGACATACAGCGCCGTCTCGAGGACGCCGTTGAGGGTCGGCATGGGCTCTCCGGAAATGGCGGTATTCGACTCAGCATAGCAATGCCGAAGCCATGAGGCGCTAACGAACGATGGGCTGGTCAGCCGCCGTAGGTCAGGCCGCCGGGGTCAGCGGCCAGGTGGTGGCGCGGTGTTGAACGATCTCGCTCATGAACGCTGTTTGCGGATTGGCACGGTTGGTTCCAGTGCTCGATCAGCTGGCAGATGGTATTGCCGTCGGGCACGCCATCGGGCATTTCGGCCCAGCTGTTCAACGCGCTTCCCATGCGCGCGGCCAATTGCTCGAGTTCGCTGATGCGCTGCTGGATCTCGGGCAGACGCGCGGCGAGCAGGTCGCGCACCATGGGACACGGCGAATCGCCGTGGTCGGCGTGACCGAGGATCTCGCCGATCTCCCTGAGGCTGAAGCCCAGCGTGCGGGCACGCTGAATGAAGCGCAGCCGGGTCAGCGAGTCGTTGCCGTAACACTGGTAACCGTTGCGCGGATCACGTTCGGGATGAAGCAGGCCTTCGCGGGTGTAATGGCGCACCGTTTCGGCGGTGACGCCGGCGCTGCGGGCCAGTTCGATGACTTTCATGGCGCCTCCTGGGCAGGCTCTTGGCAAGGAATCTATAACCTGAGGATCATACATGGATAAAGGGTCGGGTCGAGGGGTTGGTAAAACGGCCAAGCGCAACATAGCGATTCCGCGCTATCCAGCATGGCGCGGGGCCTGGCGAGAAGGGTACGCATCGTCTTCGACCAATGGATAGGTGTTGCAGGCAATTGAAACGGTCGTTTGTTCTTGACTTGGTTTCATCGATCAGCCAAAACGACTAGGACTGCCATTATCTGGTAGGGGCAAGCCCATCATCACGCCAGCTTAAGAATAGGGAACGGATCATCATGCACAACAAGATCAACAAGCTCACCATCGCGATTGCCGCTGCCTCGGCGGCGCTGGTTTCTAGCCAGGCCATGGCCGGTGCCTTCCAGCTCAACGAACAGAGCGTCAGTGGGCAGGGATCTGCCTTTGCGGGGCGAACTTCCAACGTGTCCGATGCCACCATCGTGTTCGGCAACCCGGCGGGCATGTCGTTTCTCGATCGTGCGCAGCTGAGCGCGGGGGCGACGTATCTCGACGTCAATACCGATATCAAGAATGCTTCGGGGGCCCAGCCCGTGTTGAACCCTAGCACCGGTGCGCTGGGGCTCACGTCGACGGCCGGCTCCAATGACGGCGATATGGTGCCGGGGACGGCGGTCCCGTTCGGCTACTACGTCCATCCTCTCAATGATCGCATGGCGTTCGGCTTTGGCGTCTACGCCCCGTTCGGCCAGATCACCGACTACGAGAGCGGTTTCCAGGGACGCTACTTCGGCAACAGGACCGAAATCCAAGTCATCACCGCCCAGCCGACGCTCTCCTACCGTTTCAATGACCAGTTTTCCGTCGGTGTCGGTGTGACCTACAACATGATGGAGGGCCAGCTCGATGCACGTACGCCCAATCCCTTGAACCCGACGACTGCCGGCGACGGTAGCGTCAAGATCGATGGTGACGACGAGGCATGGGGCTACAATATCGGCCTGATCTATCGTCCCATGCCATCGACCACGCTGGGCCTGACCTATCGTTCCAAGGTCGAGTACGAACTGGAAGGCGATGCCAAATTCGACAATGTCGTGGGCATAGGATCGCGCTCGGCAGCCAATCCGCTCGCCATGGGCTCGCTTAGCTCCTCCGGTTCGCTGGACCTGACGTTGCCGGAAACCATCGATTTCTCGATCACCCATAAACTGGACGATCGCTGGACGGTGATGGCCGGGGCGGCTTTCGTCCGCTGGAGCCGCTTCGATAAGCTGATCGTCGAAAACGAGGTGATGCCGATCGAAGAGGCGCAAAGCTACGAGAATGCCTGGCAGTTCGCCGTGGGCGCCGCCTACCAGCTCAACCCGCAGTGGGTACTGCGTAGCGGCCTGGCCGTCGACGAGTCGCCGATTCCGGATGATGCCCGTACCGTCCGTGTGCCGTCCTCTGATCGTACCGCCGTCTCCTTCGGTGCCGGCTGGACTCCCATGCCGGACATGACCATCGATCTGGCCTACACCTATCTCTGGGAAGACACCGCACCGGTGAGCCAGACGGACGAAGAGAACGGCTACCGCTACCAGGCCGACTACGAGAACTCCGCTCACGGCTTCGGCGCGCAGCTGACCTATCGCTTCTGACCCTGGCGTACGCTTTGGCGTATCGAGAAAAACCCGGCCTGGTGCCGGGTTTTTCGGGTTCTGGCGAACGGCCTGCAGCGCCGTTGGTCAAGCGGCGTCGTTGACGAAGGCCGCCCGCATCAGTTCCTGAGTGTAGCGCTGTCTGGGGTTGGCGAAGATCTCCTGCGTCGTGCCCTGTTCGACGACCCGCCCTTCCTTCATCACCAGCACGGTATCGGCGAGCGCACGTACCACCGCCAGATCGTGGCTGATGAACAGGTAGGTCAGGTCGTGCTTGCGCTGCAGCTCACGTAGCAGGTCGATCACCGTGACCTGTACCGAACGGTCGAGCGCCGAGGTGGGCTCGTCGAGCAGCAGAAATTCCGGTTTGAGCACCAGTGCCCGGGCGATGGCGATGCGCTGACGCTGGCCGCCGGAGAACTCGTGGGGATAGCGATTGCGCATCGCCGGGTCGAGCGCGACTTCCTTGAGTGCGGCGATCACCTGCGCTTCGCGCTGGCGGCGGTTGAATTCCGGATGATGCACGCCCAGCCCCTCGCTGATCACCTCGCCGACGGTCATGCGCGGCGACAGCGAGCCGAAGGGGTCCTGGAAGACCACCTGCATGCGCGAGCGCAGCGGGCGCATGCCCGATGCGTCCAGTACACTGAGATCGTGATCGCCGAAGCGAATATCGCCCTGGCTCTTGAGCAGCCGCAACAGCGCCCGGCCGAGTGTCGACTTGCCCGAGCCGGACTCGCCGACGATGCCCACGGTCTGGCCGCGACGGATGCTCAGGTCGATACCGCGCACCGCCTCGAAGTATTCGCTGTCGCGGAACAGGCGTTTGTTGAGCGTGAAGCGCACGCGCAGGCCCCTGGCCTCGAGCAGCACCGGCAGGGTGTCGTCGACCGGCGCCTTGCGACCGTGGGGGTCGGCATCGATCAGCATGCGCGTGTAGTCGTGCTGCGGGTTGCCGAACACCTCGCCGGTGGTGCCGCTCTCGACCAGCTCGCCGCGACGCATCACGCACACCCGGTCGGCGAAGTGGCGGACGATGCCCAGATCATGGGTGATGAACAGGATCGCCATGCCATAGCGCGCCTGCAGGTCCTTGAGCAGCGCCAGGATCTGCGCCTGAACGGTAACGTCGAGCGCGGTGGTGGGTTCGTCGGCGATCAACAGTTCCGGCTCGCAGGCCAGCGCCATGGCGATCATCACTCGCTGGCGCTGGCCCCCGGAAAGCTCGTAGGGGTAGCTGTGTGAGCGTCGGGCGGGCTCGGGAATGCCGACCTGCTCGAGCAGGTCGACGACCTTGGCGCGAGCCTTGCGGCCCTTGAGCCCGCGGTGCTTTTCCAGCACCTCGGCGATCTGCGCCCCGATGCGGTGCAGCGGATTGAGCGAGGTCATCGGCTCCTGGAAGATCATCGAGATGGCATTGCCGCGGATGCGCCGCATGCGCTTGGGCGTGACCCTCAACAGATCCTCGCCCTTGAAGCGAATGGCGCCCGAGGTCTGGGCCAGTTCGGGCAGCAGGCGCATCGCGGCGGTCGATGACACCGACTTGCCCGAGCCCGATTCGCCGACCAGCGCCAGCGTCTCGCCGGGCTGGATCGAAAAGCTCACCCCCTTGACCGCGGAGACCGTGCCGGTGGGCAGTTGGAAGTCGACCGTCAGGTTGTCGATTTCGAGTAACGTGTCGGACATGGCGTTTTCCTAACGGGTCTTGGGGTCCAGGGCGTCACGCAGCCCATCGCCCAGGAAGTTGAGACAGAATAGCGTCGTGGCGAGGAACAGCGAGGGCACGATCAGCAGCCACGGCGCGCTCTGCATCATGTCGGTGCCTTCGGAGATCAGCACGCCCCAGCTGGTCAGCGGCTCCTGCACGCCGAGGCCGAGGAACGACAGGAAGCTCTCGAGCAGGATGACCTTGGGCACGGTGAGCGTGACGTAGACGATCACCGGGCCGATGGCGTTGGGAATCAGATGGCGGGTGACGATCTTGCGATCGCGCACGCCCAGCGCGTGGGCGGCCTCGATGAATTCGCGCTGCTTGAGCGCCAGCGTCTGGCCACGCACGATGCGCGCCATGTCCAGCCATTCGACCGCGCCGATGGCGGCATAGATCAGGAAGATGTTGCGCCCGAACACCACCATCAGCAGGATCACCAGGAACATGAACGGCAGCGAGTACATGATGTCGACGAAGCGCATCATGACGCTGTCCAGGCGTCCGCCGACGTAGCCGGAGATGGCGCCGTAGAGTACCCCGATCACCAGGCTGACGAAGCTCGCCACCAGCGCCACCGACAGCGACACGCGGCCGCCGTAGAGGGTGCGGGTGAGCAAGTCGCGACCGTTGGCGTCGGTGCCCAGGAAGTGGCCATTCTCGAGGCTCGGCGCGGCGTTGAAGGCGCTCCAGTCGACTTCGGCGAGCCCCCAGGGCAGCAGATAGGGGCCGATCAGGCAGGCCGCGGCGATCGCGATCAGCAGCACCAGGCTGACCATCGCCGCCCGGTTCTGCTTGAGCCGTCGCCAGGCGTCTCGGCTCAGGCTCTCGCCAGCGACCGGATCGCCGGCCGCCGGGTCTGGCTCGGCGGGTGGGTTGGGGCCGCCGGCGGGCATGTTGTGGCCGCTGTAGGGCGTGGTGTCGGTGGTCATGGCAGTGCATCCCTGGCCGGTCAGTCGTCATAGCGGATTTGCGGGTCGAGCGCGGAATAGATCAGATCGACGAGCAGGTTCATCAGTACGATCAACGCGCCGTAGAACACCACCGTGCCCATCACCAGGGTGTAGTCGCGGTTGAGCGCACCCTGCACGAAGTAGCGGCCGATGCCGGGAATGCCGAAGATCTGCTCGATCACCACCGAGCCGGTGATGATCCCGGCGATCGCCGGCCCCAGGTAGGAGGTCACCGGCAGCAGCGCCGGGCGGATCGCATGGCGCCAGATCACCTGGCGCTCGGAGAGTCCCTTGGCGCGCGCGGTGCGGATGTAGTGGCTGCCGAGCACCTCGATCATGCTGGCACGCATCATCCGCGCGATGTAGGCGATCTGCTGGATCGACAGGGCGATCACCGGCAGCACCAGGTTGGGCAGCGCGCCGCCATTCCAGCCGCCGGCCGGCAGCCAGGCGAGCAGCACGCCGAAGACCAGCGCCAGGATCGGCGCGATCACGAAGTTGGGCACCGCGATGCCGGCCAGCGCCACGCTCATCACCGCATAATCGACGCCGGAGTTGCGTCTGAGCGCGGCGATGATTCCCAGCGGCAGGCCGAGCAGCAGCGCGAGCAGGATCGCCAGCCCGCCGATCTCGAGACTCACCGGGAAGCCCTGGGCGATCAACTCGGTGACCGAGAAGTCCTTGTACTTGAACGACGGACCGAAATCGCCCTGCAGCAGGTTGCCCATGTAGCGCAGGTACTGCATCGGCAAGGGGTCGTCGAGATGATAGGCCGCCTTGAGGTTGGCCTCGATCTCGGGTGGCAACTGGCGCTCGCCGTCGAACGGGCCGCCCGGGGCAACGCGCATCAGGAAAAACGAAAGGGTGATCACCACCAGCATCGTTGGGACGGCCTGCAGCAGCCGCTTCAGCGTATAGCTCAGCATGGAGTATTCCGCACGCCGCCCCGGCAGGGGCGGCGAATTCGTCATGGGAAGGGGGCTTACTCGGTGAAGGTCACCCAGCGCGAGGGGTGGTCGTCCTCGGCGTTGTCCTGCCAGCCGGCGATCGACGGATTCACCAGATTGCGCGTCACGTAGTAGAGCAGCGGCGCCAGGGCGTAGTCGTCGAGGGCGACGTTCTCGGCCTGCTGCAGGAGTTGCTGGCGCTTGTCGAGATCCAGCGTATTGGCGGCCTGGTCGAGCAACTTGTCGTACTCGGGGTTGGAGTAGCCGCCGTAGTTGTTGCCGACACCGCTGCGCAGCAGGGTCAGGAAATTCTCGGCATCGTTGTAGTCGGCGATCCAGCCGGCCCGGGCGATATCGAAGTCGCCCTGCTGAATGGTCTGATAGTGGACGGTGGCCTCGGCGTTGGTCATCTGGATATTGACGCCGAGCGGCTTCCACATCGCCGCCAGGGCGATGGCGATCTTCTTGTGCTCGTCGGAGGTGTTGTAGCGAAGCTGCAGGTTCAGCGGGTTGTCGGGGCCGTAGCCGGCCTCCTTGATCAGCTGCTTGGCCTTGGCCAGGCGCGCCTGATAGTCACCATCGACACCGTCCATGCGCTGAACCTCGTAACGGCTGGTGCCCGGCGGGACCAGCGAGTAGGCGTCCTTGAAGCTGCCGGCCATGATCTGCTCGGACAGCACCTTGCGCCGCACCACCAGGTTGAGCGCTTCGCGGACCCGTGCGTCGGCGGTCGGCCGGCCTTCGCGGGCGTTGAGCACGTAGTAGTAGGAACCCAGCATCGGGCTCAGGTGGGTGGCGTCCGGCAGATTGTCCTTCAGCCACTGATAGCGGCTCGACGGATAGTCGCGGATGATGTCCAGCTCGCCGGCGCGAAAGCGCGAGATCGCGGCGTTGCGGTCCTCGGTGGTGAAGTAGTTGACACCGTCCAGGGAAACCTCGTCAGCGTCATAGTATTCGGGGTTCTTTTCGACGCTGATGCGCGACTGCGAGATCCACTCGACGGGCTTGAAGGCGCCATTGGTGACGATGTTGTCCATCTTGACCCAGTCATCGCCGTATTTCTCGACGGCATGCTTGGGTACCGGATACGCGGTGTAGTGGGTCAGCAGTTGAAGGAAGAACGGCGTTGGCGACTCGAGGGTGACCTTGAGGGTCTTGCCACCGTCCAGCGACTCGGCGCCGAGCGCGTCGAGCGGCTTGTCGCCTGAGTTGACCGCTTTGGCATTCTTGATCGGGTAGAGCAGATAGGCGTACTTCGAGGCACTGGCCGGGTCGAGGAGGTGCTGCCAGCCGAACACGAAGTCCTCGGCGGTGACCGGCTCGCCGTCCGACCACTTGGCACCCTCGCGCAGACGGAACGTATAGGTCTTGCCGTCTTCGGAGACCTCCCACTCGGTGGCCATGCCGGGCATCAACTCGCCTTCGGGGTTCTGCTTGAGCAGACCCTCGTAGACGTCCATGAGGATCTGCGATTCCCATACCCCGCCGGAGACCTGCGAAGTGTCGAAGGAGGCCAGCTCACCCATGACCCCGATGTCCAGGGTCTCGGCGTACAGCGGGCCGGCCATCAGGCCGGAGGACAGGACGATGGCGGCGATCAGCGAACGACGTTTGAAGTGCATAGCTTTTCCTGGCTGGTTGTTGTTGTCTCGATGACGACTGAGCCATTAGCAGGCTCGCTAAAGTCACGAACTTGTCAGACCATCTCGCTACGCCGGGGCGATGTCCATTGCGAATTTTGAATATGGCTTTTCGAATTACGCATAGCCGCTCTGCGTCGCAAGCTACACGGCGCTTGACGGTGGGTGGTGTTTGACGGCGGCGATGCCTCGCGCCCGGTGGGGCGGATGACGGTCCTGCCCGGTTTGGCTACAATGTCGGTCTTTTCTCGTGCGCCGGGTTCCTGCCCGGCGCCTTTGACTGCAGCTTTTTACTGAACGTCACCGCACGCCGACACAGGATCACCATGCAAGAGATCAATCCGATCAATCAGCAGATCAAGGACCTGTCCGCACGGACAGACGTCCTGAGGGGGTATCTTTGACTATGCCGAGAAGAAGGATCGGCTAGAGGAGGTCACCCGCGAACTCGAGAATCCGGACGTCTGGAACGATCCGGACCATGCCCAGAAGCTGGGCAAGGAGCGTTCGACGCTCGAGCAGATCGTCGCCACCATCGACCAGCTGGACCAGGGCCTCGGCGACAATGCCGACCTGCTGGAGCTGGCGGTGATGGAAGAGGACGACGATACCGTCGACGAGGTTCGCAGGGAGCTCGATCAGCTCGAGGCGGCGCTCGAGCAGCTCGAGTTCCGGCGGATGTTCTCCGGCGAGATGGACGCCAACAACGCCTATCTCGACATCCAGGCCGGTTCCGGCGGCACCGAAGCCCAGGACTGGGCCAACATGCTGTTGCGCATGTACCTGCGCTGGTGCGAGCACCATGGCTTCAAGACCGACATCGTCGAGCTTTCCGCCGGCGAGGTGGCCGGCATCAAGTCGGCGACGCTGCACGTGCAGGGCGAGTACGCCTTCGGCTGGCTGCGCACCGAAACCGGCGTGCACCGGCTGGTGCGCAAGAGCCCGTTCGATTCCGGCGGGCGCCGCCACACCTCGTTCGCCTCGGTGTTCCTGTCGCCGGAGATCGACGACAGCTTCGAGGTCGAGATCAACCCCGCCGACCTGCGCACCGACACCTACCGCTCCAGCGGCGCCGGCGGCCAGCACGTCAACACCACCGACTCGGCGGTGCGCATCACCCACGAGCCCAGCGGCATCGTCGTCTCGTGCCAGAGCCAGCGCAGCCAGCACGCCAACCGCGACTTCGCCATGAAGCAGTTGAAGGCCAAGCTGTGGGAGCTCGAGATGCAAAAGCGCAACGCCGCCAAGCAGGAAGCCGAGGACTCGAAGGCCGACATCGGCTGGGGCAGCCAGATCCGCTCCTACGTGCTCGACGACCAGCGCATCAAGGATCTGCGCACCGGCGTGCAGTCGAGCAACTGCGAGAAGGTGCTCGACGGGGATCTGGATCAGTACATCGTGGCCAGCTTGAAGCAGGGGTTGTAGCCTCGAGCTGCGAGCCACGGGCCCCGAGCGATAGCTCGTCGGTGTGCGCTCGTAGCTCGTGTCTCGCAGCCCGTAGCCAACTCTTTACAGGTAACGACATGGCGAATCAGGACAACCCGCAATCTTCCCCCGAGGCCCAGGACGAGAACCGCCTGATCGCCGAGCGCCGCGCCAAGCTGGCCGCGCGTCGCGAGCAGGCGGCCGCCCAGGGCGGCAGCGCCTTTCCCAACGACTTTCGCCGCGACAGTCTGGCCGCCGAGCTGCAGGCCGAGCTGGGCGACAGGGACAAGGCCGAGCTCGAGGCGCTGGGTCGTCAGGCGGCGGTCGCCGGGCGCATCCTGCGCAAGCGCGGGCCGTTTCTGGTGATCCAGGACGTCTCCGGGCAGATCCAGCTCTACGTCGACAAGCAGGGCCTGCCCGAGGACGTGCTCGAGGACGTCAAGGGTTGGGACATCGGCGACATCGTCGCCGCGCGCGGGCCGGTGCACAAGTCCGGCAAGGGCGATCTGTACGTCAAGATGGACGAGGCGCAGCTGCTGACCAAGAGCCTGCGCCCGCTGCCCGACAAGTTCCACGGCCTGACCGACATGGAAGCGCGCTATCGCCAGCGCTACGTCGATCTGATCATGAACCCCGAGTCGCGCCGCGCGTTCGAAGTGCGCGCCGGCGTGATCGCCTCGATCCGTCGCTTCTTCGAGGCGCGCGGCTTCATGGAGGTCGAGACGCCGATGCTGCAGCCGATCCCCGGCGGGGCGACGGCGCGGCCGTTCACCACCCACCACAACGCGCTGGACATCGACATGTACCTGCGCATCGCCCCGGAGCTGTATCTCAAGCGGCTGGTGGTGGGCGGCTTCGAGCGGGTGTTCGAGATCAACCGCAACTTCCGCAACGAGGGGCTGTCGACGCGCCACAACCCCGAGTTCACCATGCTCGAATTCTACTGGGCGTATGCGGACTACAAGGACCTGCTCGATCTCACCGAGGCGATGATCCGCAATGCCGCCGAGGAAGTGCTGGGCACCAGCGTGCTGAACTACCAGGGCGCCGAGTACGACCTGGGCCGGCCGTTTCGCCGCCTGACGCTGCGCCAGGCGATCCTCGAGCACGGCGACAGCCTGACCGAGGATGATATCGCGACCCTCGAGACGGCCCGCGCCACCGCCGAGCGCCTGGGCATCCAGGCCAAGCCCGGCTGGGGGCTGGGCAAGCTGCAGACCGAGATCTTCGAGGAGGTCGCCGAGCATCGCCTCGACCAGCCGACCTTCATCGTCGAATACCCGGCCGAGGTCAGCCCGCTGGCGCGACGCAACGATGCCGATCCGTTCGTCACCGACCGCTTCGAGTTCTTCGTCGGCGGGCGCGAGATCGCCAACGGCTTCTCGGAGCTCAACGACGCCGAGGACCAGGCCGAGCGCTTCGCCGCCCAGGTCGCCGAGAAGAACGCCGGCGATCTCGAGGCGATGTATTTTGATGCCGACTACGTGCGCGCGCTGGAGTACGGTCTGCCGCCGACCGCCGGCGAGGGCATCGGCATCGACCGGCTGGTGATGCTGTTCACCGACAGCGCCTCGATCCGCGACGTGCTGCTGTTTCCCGCCATGCGCCCGGAGTGAGGCTGGGCTACGGGCTACGGGCTACGGGCTACGGGCTACGGGCTACGAGCCACGGGCTACGGGCTACGGGCTAGCCTGATGCTCGCGGCTCGCGGCTCGCGGCTCGCGGCTCGCGGGAAGTATTGGTAAGCGGCGCCGCGAGCGCCCATAATGAGCGGCGTTTCGACGCCGCGCCATCGAGACACTGCTGCTGCTTCGGCACGCGTTCCCGGACAGGTCTGCCGAGACCCGTCCACCGGGAGTTCGTCTGTCGAAGACGCCATCTGTCGAGGAGCCGTTTGTCGAGGCCCATCTGTCCAGGCCATTTCTCCAGGAGAGTGACGATGAAACTGCTCAACCGTTCCGCGCTGAGCGTCAAGCCTACCCAGGCGTTCGTCGACTGGGTCAACTCGCTGGAACCAACCGTCGGCGAGGACGACCTGACCCTCGCCGACGTCGATAGCGAGAGCACCGTCTACCTGATTCCCGAGATGGACACCCCGGAAGCGCTGGCCGCCTATGTGCGCGAGCGCCACCTCGACATCCTCGAGAACGAGCTGCGGGCCTGGGAGGAAGACACCCGGCAATGGCCCGACCGCCTCGACTGGGCGCTGTTCGAGCGCTTCGTGGTGGTCGAGCACAGCTACCTGGCGCTCGATCTCGAGGACGACGAGCCCATCGAGATCTCCGATATCGACGATGAGTTGCTGCTCGAAACCGACGAGGACTGAGACCGTCGGTGAGCCGCTCGAGCCATTCCCGCCACGCCCCTGAGCCCGTTTCGCTTGCGCCTGTCGGCCGGAGCCGCCCGACATGCTGATCAAGCGACTGTTCGAAACCCGCCCCGGTGACACCGGATTGCCCGGCCCGCAGCGCCGTCTGGCGATGCTGGTGCTGATACTCGGTACCCTGATGGCGGTGCTCGACGGCGGCATCGTCAACATCGCGCTGCCGACCCTGGCCCGCGAGCTCGACGTCAGCGAGTCCCGCGCGGTATGGATCACCAATATCTACCAACTGGTCAGCGCCTCGACGCTGCTGGCGTTCGCCGCGCTGAGCCGGTTGGTCGGCCGTCACCGGCTGTATATCGGCGGGTTGGGCGTGTTCACGTTGGCTTCGCTGGCCTGTGCGCTTTCGCGCAGTTTCGAATGGCTGGTGGTGTCGCGGATGGTGCAAGGGATCGGCGCGGCGGCCATGCTGAGCATCGGCCCGTCGATGTATCGGGTGATCTTCCCGCCGCGCCTGCTGGGCTCGGCGATCGGCCTGGGCGCGCTGGTGGTGGCTTTCGGCATCGCCTTCGGGCCGTCGCTGGGCGGCGCTATCCTGTATCTGGCGAGCTGGCCCTGGCTGTTCGCCATCAACGTGCCGATCGGCATCGCCGCGCTGGCTCTGGCGCTTCGCGCGCTGCCCCGCGAGACGCCCGAGGCGGGGCGCTTCGACTGGCCCGGGGCGCTGCTGTCGATGGTCATGGTCAGTGGCTTCGTGTTCGCCCTCGACCGCCTCGGCCGCGACCACGCCAGTTCGGCGGCGCTGTTGCCGCTCGCGGCGAGCCTGGGTTGTCTGGTGCTGTTCGTGTGGCGTCAGCGCCGTGCAATGAGCCCGCTGGTACCGCTGGTGATCTTTCGCGAGCCGCGCTTCAGCGTGGCGGCGGTGATCTCGATGCTGGCGTTCATCGCCCAGGGCGCGGCGTTCGTCGGTCTGCCGATTCTGTTCCAGAGCGTGATGGGCCTGAGCCCGATCGCCGCGGCGGTGCTGTTCACGCCCTGGCCGCTGGCACTGATGCTGACCGGTCCGTTCGCCGGCCGCCTGGCGGATCGCTTCAACCCGACGCTGATCTCGTCGCTGGGGCTGGCGATCTTCCTGCTCGGCATGCTGACGTTGGCCATGCTCGGCGAGGCGGCATTGCCCGGCGACATCGCCTGGCGGGTGGCGCTGTGCGGGGTCGGCTACGGGATCTTCCAGGCGCCCAACAATCGCGAGATGATCGGCAGCGTGGCGCTCGAGTACAGCGCCAACGCCTCCGGCGTACTGGCCTCGGTGCGCACCTTCGGCCAGGCGCTGGGCACCGCGATGGTCGGCATGATGCTGGCGCTGCCGTTCGGCTCGCTGTCCCTGGCGCTATGGCTAGGTTGTGGCTTCGTCGTGGTGGCCCTGGTGCTGAGCCTGTGGCGCGTGCCGCTGGCGAGGCGTTCCCGCGCGGCGTGAGCGAGCCTTATCCAGCGCGTGGCTTATCCAGCGCGTGGCTTAGACGTTACAATGAAACGCTTGCGACCCGGGAGGAGACGCCATGAATGTTCAGGCACGAATCGAAGACAAGCTGCGCTCGCTCGAGCCGGTCCATCTGACCGTCGAGAACGAGAGCCACATGCATAGTGTGCCGGCCAACTCGGAGACCCACTTCAAGGTCACGCTGGTATCTGAACGTTTCGCCGGGCTGATGCCGGTCAAGCGCCATCAGCAGATCTACGCGACGCTGGCCGACGAGCTGTCCGGCCCGGTGCACGCCCTGGCCCTGCACCTGTACACCCCGGCCGAATGGCAGGCGCGCGGCAATGCGCGCCCCGATTCGCCCAATTGCCGGGGCGGCAGTGGTGGTTGATACGGCGGGCGAACCGCAGCGCTCGCAATATCTTGAAGCGATGGGGCTGACCGTCTGGGTCAGCCGCTATCGGCTGCCCAACGCCCTGGAAACGCCGCGTTGCGAATGGCCGGAGGCGCCCGTCGAACCCCGTCAGCCGCCGGCAAGGCGCCTGCATGCGCTGCTCGACGACGCCCGCGAAGCGACCGCACAGGCGACGCCGCCGGCCGCCACCCCGACGCCGCGGGCCGCCGGCTCGCCGACCAAGCGGGCCCGGGCGCTGCTCGGCAAGCCGCAGGCCAGTGAGCCCGAAGCGCCGGTTCCCGCCGACTCATCGGCAGGCTCAGCGGGCATGAGCGTCGAGGAAGTGCCCGGCGAGGCGCTGCGCTTCACGCTGCAGGTCGCCGCGCTGGAAGGCCGTTGGCTGATTCTGCAGGTCGCCGACGGCGCGCCGTCGTCCGCCGCCCGGCGGCTGCTGGCCAACCTGTTCAAGGCTGCCGCCATCGAGACCGCGCAGCCACCGGCCTTCGAAGCCTTCCGTTGGCCATTGATGGACGACATCCCGGCGCAGACGCCGCTGGAGGAGGCCCGCGAGGGCCTGCGAGCATTCATCGAGGGTCGGCGCCGGCGCGGCTGGCAGCTCGAGCGGCTGCTGTTGTTCGGCGCTCACCACGATCTCGAGCGGGTGCTGGAGATTGCCGAAAGTCGCAGTCGGCTGCTCGAGCTTCCCGCCTGGTGCGGTCCCGCGCTGGACGAACTGATGGCATCGGCCGACGCCAAGCGGGACCTGCTGCCGCTGTTGGTGGACTGGCGCAAGGCCTGGCATCGCGGCGCGAGCCACGTCGATGAAAGCGGCAGGGTGAACGATGACTGAGCTACGGCTGAGCAGATTGACCCCGGGGGACATCGACGAACTGACCGCGCTCGAACGCCTGGGGCAGGCGCACCCCTGGCGCGAGGCGTGGCTCAGCGAGGCGCTCGACGACGGTCATGCCGAATGCTGGGGGGCGCATGACGGGCGCGGTGCGCTGGTGGGGCATGCGATACTCTATCGGCTGCCGTTCGAGGCCGAACTCCAGGCGATCACCGTCGATCCGGGGATGCGCCGGCGTGGTGTGGCCCGACGCTTGCTCGAACGCTTGATCGCCCGGGCCGAGACATGGGGCAGCGAGCGCATGCTGCTCGAAGTGCGCGGTACCAATCACGGCGCCCAGGCGCTGTATCGCGCCATGGGCTTCGTCGTCGACGGACGGCGCGCGAACTATTACCCGGCGCATGCCGGGCGGCGCGAGGATGCGCTGCTGATGTCGCGAGTGTGCAAATAATAAGCCGTGCGGGCTGGTACCGGCAGCGGAGAATCGCTACCGGCGGCGACAGACTCTCCGCTCAGGAAAGCGGATGCCGGGCGCTCTCGCTGCCTTCCAGTTCACGGAACTGGGCCAGCAGGCCGTTCAGGCGGCGTTCCCACTCCTCGTGTTCCTGTTTGAGGCGGGCATTCTCCTCGCGCAACTCCTCGGCTTCCATCTTCAGCATCTCGAGCGACTCGATCGCGTTGCCGACCTTCTGTTCGAGCTGATTGAAAAGTTCGCTGCTCATTCGTCTCTCCTGAATTATTGGCCTGAACTGCTTGCCTGAATCTTCGTGTGCGGCGCGGCGTGCTGGCCGTCAGCGTACGCCGTGGCCTATGGCGCGACAAGCGTCTCCCGGCGGAGACGCCTGGCGCCGGTACAGCCGCCCGTGGGTGTCTCCGGCAGCGACTTCGCGGTGCAGCGCCCAATTGTCCGGGACCTCGACCGGGGCCTCGGCCTCCTGTTCGACATAGACCCACGCCGGGTCGCTCAGCCAGTCGGCATCCTCCAGCGCTCGGCAGGTTGGCGCGACGCGCTGCTGACGAAAGGGCGGGTCGAGGAAGACTACCCCGAAAGGCGTTGCCGGGCCGGCCAGGAACGCCATGACGTCCTTCTCGATCACCTCGCCGCTCACGCCCAGCGTGGCGAGGTTGCCCTCGATGGCCCGGGCGACCGGGGTGGCGGATTCGACGAAGGTGGCCATGCCGGCCCCGCGCGACAGCGCCTCCAGGCCCAGTGCGCCGGTGCCGGCGTAAAGATCGAGCACGCGGGCCCCGGCGAGCTCGAACGCCAGCCAGCTGAACAGCGTCTCGCGCACTCGATCCGGTGTCGGACGCAGTCCCGGGCTGTCGGCGACGCTCAGTAGCCGGCGACGAAACTGCCCGCCGATGATGCGCAGCTTGCCCGACGACTGGGGGGCCCGCCCGCGGCGCGACGGCGGTCTTGAACGATGACGACTCATAGGTGGCGGATTGTACGCGGGGCTTATCCACAGTGGTAGCGGGGGGTGTTACGATGGGCCAATCGTTTACCTGCCAATCGACTGACTCGCCCATGTTCGGTTTATTCAAGCGCAAGAAGAAAGAGCAACCCTCCGATCGCGACCCGTCACTCGACGAGATCGAGCGCGAATCCGACAGCGTGCCCGACGAGAGCCCCGTCGATACGACCCGCGAGGATCTCGCCGTGGAAGCGCGTCGCCCCGAGGACGACGCCCTGGAGGCGGCCTCGGCCGAATCAGCTGCGCCGGACAGCGAAGCGGCCGAACGCCAGGTGGAACTCGACGAGCAAGTGGAAGTGCCGACGTCGGTTGCGTCCGAGTCGCAGCGCGACGTCGGCGAGGTGGATAGCACGCCGCCGGCCATCGAACCCTCGAGCTCCGCCGACGCCGATGAGGCGCCGCCTTCCGACAGCGCCACCGCCGGGCGCGACAAGCCGAGCGGCGCGAAACGGGGCTGGCTGGCGCGCATCAAGGCCGGGCTGGGCAAGACCCGCGCCAACCTTACCGACGGCCTGGCCGATCTGTTCCTCGGCAAGAAGCAGATCGACGACGAGTTGATGGAGGATCTCGAGACCCAACTGCTGATGGCCGACGTGGGCATCGAGGCGACCACCGAGATCATCGACAACCTCACCGCACGGGTCTCGCGCAAGGAACTCAACGATCCCGAGGCGCTGCTCAGCGCACTGCAGGAGGAGTTGATCACCCTGCTCGCGCCGGTGACCACCCCGCTGGAGCTGCCGGCCAAGGGCGAAGGGCCGTTCGTGATCCTGATGGTCGGCGTCAACGGCGTCGGCAAGACCACCACCATCGGCAAGCTGACCCAGCGCTTCCAGAACCAGGGGCGCAGCGTGATGCTTGCCGCCGGCGACACCTTCCGCGCCGCGGCGGTCGAGCAGCTCAAGGTCTGGGGCGAGCGCAACAAGGTGCCGGTGATCGCCCAGCATACCGGCGCCGACAGCGCCTCGGTGATCTACGACGCGCTGTCCGCCGCCAAGGCGCGTGGCGTCGACGTGCTGATCGCCGACACCGCCGGCCGGCTGCACAACAAGAGCCACCTGATGGAAGAGCTCAAGAAGGTTCAGCGGGTGATGGCCAAGCTCGACGCCACCGCGCCCCACGAGGTGATGCTGGTGCTCGATGCCGGCACCGGCCAGAACGCGTTGTCCCAGGCCAAGACCTTCGACGAGGCGATTCCGGTCACCGGCATCACCCTGACCAAGCTCGACGGTACCGCCAAGGGCGGGATCATCTTCGCCCTGGCCAAGCAGCAGGGCACGCCGATCCGCTTCATCGGCGTCGGCGAAGGCCTCGACGACCTGCGGCCGTTCGCCGCCGAGGAATTCGTCGGTGCGCTGTTCGACCGCGACACCGCGGATCGCTAGCCCGTGATCGCCTTCGAGCACGTCGGCAAGCGCTACGGTGGGCGTTTCGAGGCGCTCGCCGACATCGATTTCGGCGTCGCGCGCGGCGAGATGCTGTTCCTGACCGGGCACTCCGGCGCCGGCAAGAGTTCGCTGCTGCGCCTGATCATGCGCCTCGAGCGGCCCTCGCGCGGGCGCCTGCTGGTGGCCGGCCACGATATCGACCGGCTGCACAACAGCCAGATCCCCTTCTACCGGCGCCAGATCGGTGTGGTCTTCCAGGATCACCAATTGCTGTTCGACCGCGACATCTTCGCCAACGTCGCCCTGCCGCTGGAGATCCAGGGCGTCGAGCCCCGCGAAGGCGCGCGGCGGGTGCGTGCGGCACTCGACAAGGTGGGGCTGTTGCATCGCGAGCGCGCACTGCCGATCGAGCTTTCCAGCGGTGAACAGCAGCGCGTGGGGATCGCCCGGGCGGTGGTCAACAAGCCGGCGTTGCTGCTCGCCGACGAGCCCACCGGCAATCTCGACCCGCAACTGTCCGCCGACATCATGCGGCTGTTCGAGGAGTTCAACCGCATCGGTACCACCGTGCTGGTCGCCAGCCACGACCTGGCGTTGATCGCCCGGCTGCGTCATCGCCTGCTGCGCTTGCGCGAAGGTCGCCTGATCAGCGACGAGCGTATCGATCAGGGAGGCGCGGCATGAGCGACGCCTCGCGCGGCAACGATTCCCGCCAGCCAGCACCGCGTCGCGGCGCGCGCAGCCACCGGCCGGGCTTCGACAGTCGCCGCCGTGCCTGGGTGCGTCACCATCGCCAGATGGCCTCCGACAGCGCCCGGCGGCTGCTGCGCCAGCCGCTTGCCAGCCTGATGACGATGCTTGCCATCGGCATCGCGCTGCTGCTGCCGGCGGGTCTGTGGCTGGCGCTCGACGGCGCCAAGGGCGTCGGCTCGCGACTCGAGGAGAGCGCCACGCTGACCGCCTACCTGGCGCCCGCGGTGGGCGAACGCCAGGCGATGCAACTGGCCGATACCCTGCGCAGCCATCCCGAGGTCGACGGGGCCCGACTGATCACCGCCGCCGAAGGCATGGCCGAGTTCCAGCAGGCGCTGGGGCTCGACGATGCGCTGGCCGAACTCGACGATAACCCGCTGCCGGCCAGCGTGGTGGTATCGCCGCTCGACACCAGTCCCGCGGCGGTCGACGATCTGCGCAGTCAGCTGGCGAGCGTCGACGGCGTCGACGAGGTGCGCGTCGACCTTGCCTGGCTGGAACGGCTGAGCAGTCTGGCGGCGTTCGGCCAGCGCCTGGCCCTGGCCCTGGCGGTACTGTTCGGCTTCGGCGCCTTGCTGATCGTCGGCAATACCATCCGCCTGGCCGTCGAGAGTCGGCGACGCGAGATCGAGGTGGTGACGCTGATCGGCGCGACCCACGCCTTCGTGCGCCGGCCGTTTCTGTACAGCGGCGCCTGGTACGGGTTGGGCGGCGGGCTGAGCGCCTGGCTGTTGCTGAGCCTGGGCGGGCGCTGGCTGACCGCGCCGTTGCAGACGCTGGCCGAGAGCTACGGCGCGCAATTCGTGATGCCCGGGCTCGGCTGGCAGGGCTCGGCAATTCTGCTGGCTTCGAGTACACTGTTAGGCTGGTTGGGCGGCTGGGTCGCGGTGCATCGGCATCTTGCCGAAACCCGCCCGCGTTAAGCTGGCAGTAACAATCAACCCGAAATGAAGTCAACATGAAATGAAGCAGCAAGCGGGAAGCAGTTCGGGCGTAAAATGTGCCCGCGAGCCGCTTGCGCGAGCGTTGAACTTGTTTCTACGCTAAAGGTCTTAGTATGAGAACGTCGAAGTCAGGCTTTTTTAATGTCAACGGTTACCGGGTCGAGCCCACTGCTCCCCGCGTTGGGTAATTTCTTTTGGGCAACATGGAGACACCCTGCATGAGCACCAGTCTTCAGCCTATTGGCCAGCTTTCACCCGGCCATGACTTGAACGGCTATATCCAGGCGGTGAATGGCATCCCGGTGCTGACCGTGGACGAAGAGCGCGAGCTTGCTTTCCGCCTGCACGATGAAAACGATCTCGAGGCGGCGCGTCGTCTGGTCATGTCGCATCTGCGCTTCGTGGTGCATATCGCCAGAAGCTATTCGGGCTACGGTCTGCCCCAGGCCGACCTGATCCAGGAAGGCAATGTCGGCCTGATGAAGGCCGTCAAGCGTTTCGATCCCAATCAGGGCGTACGGCTGGTGTCGTTTGCCGTGCACTGGATCAAGGCCGAGATCCACGAGTTCGTGCTGCGCAACTGGCGGATCGTCAAGGTGGCGACCACCAAGGCCCAGCGCAAGCTGTTCTTCAACCTGCGCAGCGCCAAGAAGCGCCTGGCCTGGCTGAACACCGACGAAGTCGACGCCATCGCCAAGGATCTCGACGTCAAGCCCGAGGTCGTGCGCGAGATGGAAGGGCGGCTGTCGGCCTTCGATGCCGGTTTCGACGCCTCGCCGAGCGATGACGACGAGCAGAGCAGCTATCAGGCGCCGGCGCAGTATCTCGACGACGCCCGCTACGATCCGGCCGTGCAGCTCGAGGACAGCGACTGGGAGGCCGACTCCACGCGTCGCCTGCAGGAGGCGCTGGGCAGCCTCGACGAGCGCTCGCGGCACATCCTGCAGAGCCGTTGGCTGGCCGACAGCAAGGCCACGCTGCACGAGCTGGCCGACGTCTACGGGGTTTCCGCCGAGCGGATCCGCCAGCTCGAGAAGAACGCCATGAAGAAGATTCGTCAGCAGCTGGGCGAATCGCTGGCGGCCTGATCGGGTAGCGCTCGCGCGTTACCCGGCAACAGGCCCTAACGACAGTACGATGCAGGCGCCCCGCCAGGCGGGGCGTGATGGCAGGCGCCGCGGCTCAGCGGCGTAGCCGTTCGGCTGCGCGTGTCAGCAGCGACTCGGTAGTGTCCCAGCCCAGGCAGGCATCGGTGATCGACACCCCGTAGCGCAGCGCGCCGGGCTTGAGCGGCTGCTTGCCCTCGTTGAGATGGCCCTCGAGCATGACCCCGACCAGGCTGTCGTCGCCGGCCAGGCGCTGGTCGAGCACGTCGAGCAGTACCTCGCTCTGGCGGCGATGATCCTTGCGCGAGTTGGCATGGCTGCAATCGACCATGATCCGGGCCGGCAGGCCGGCCTCGCCGAGTGCCCGGCGACTGGCAGCAACGCTCGCGGCATCATAGTTGGGTCGGCCATGGCCGCCGCGCAGCACCAGGTGGGTATGGGCGTTGCCGTCGGTCTCGCGCATCTCGGGGCTGCCGTCGAGGCCCATGGCGAAATGCCGGTGGCCGTGCGCGGCGGCCTGCATGGCGTCGATCGCCACGCCAATATCGCCGTCGGTGGCGTTCTTGAAGCCCACAATGGCCTCGAGCCCGCTGGCCATCTCGCGGTGGATCTGCGATTCGGTGGTGCGCGCGCCGATCGCCGCCCAGGCCAGCAGGTCATCGAAGTAGCCGGCCGCCAACGGCTGCAGCAGTTCGCTCGCCACCGGCAGCCCCAGCGCGGCGATGTCGCGCATCAGCCGCCGCGACAGCGCCAACCCGCTGGCCATGTCGTCGCTGCCGTCGAGGTGCGGATCGTAGGCCAGCCCTTTCCAGCCCACCGTGGTACGCGGTTTCTCGACATACACACGCATCACCAGCAGCAGCCGGTGGTCGATCAGCCGGTTGAGCTCGGCCAGGCGCTCGGCGTAGGCCAGCGCGGCCTCTGGGTCGTGGATCGAGCAGGGCCCGACGACCACCAGCAGGCGATCGTCACGGCCGTCGAGAACGGCGCGAATCGCCTGGCGCTGGGCATCGATCCGCGCCGCCAGCGCGCCGCCAAGGGGAATGTCGCGACGCAGTTCGGCGGCGGTGGGCAAGGCGCGCTGCGGCGCTCGGCTGGCTTTTCGCGTCTCGCGCGGGGCATCGGTCAGGGTCAAGGGGGCATTCATGAGCAGATTCCTGGCACAAGCCCGCATCAGCGGGCTGGGAGACTTCGTGGCGTTCGTTGGCCGCCCATGGGCTGGCTACCCAGACCTGCCCGGCCAGAGGCGGCAGACTGTACTGACCGGGAGCGGCTAAATCGCCAATAGCCCGCGTCCCGAGAAGCCTCTGAATAGCGCGGATAGGCGAATGTGCAGCGGGTCATGGTCGTCTCCTTGTCGCGATTGGTGTCTGCCGGGCATTAAAAAACCCCCGCCGGGTTGCCGACGGGGGTCTGGGGAGGCAACCCTGCGGTCAGGGTGCGCTCGTGGCTCAGGCCTAATCGGCCGGGCCGCCGGGCGCACCCCGCGTAAACCAATAGCCATAACCCTGCCAGCCGGACACCACAAAGTCGCCGGCGAAAGCGCGGCGGAGCGTCGTGGCGATGGCTGACTGCGGGTTGCTGACCATGGGTCGTCTCCTGATGTTCGCTTTCAATCCTACACGCCCGGCGCGGTTTGGCAACCCCGACGAACGCCAGGCGAACAAATCCGCTGCTCAGCAGCCAGCAGAGCCGCCATCCACCGTCAGGGTCACGCCGGTGGTGAAGCGATTGTCGAGCAGGTAGCGCAGGCTCTGGTAGATCACCCCGGGGCCCGGTACCAGGCCCATCGCCGAGTGGAGGCGTGCATCCTCGCCGATCGCGCCGTCGTCCTCGCCGTTGAGCATCACCGGCCCCGGAGCGATGGCGTTGACCTGGATACGCGGGGCGTACAGTGCGGCGAACGAGCGGGTGAGGTTGTCAAGCCCCGCCTTGGTCGCGGCATAGGCGGCATGCTCTTTCATCCCGTGCAGGGCCAGGTGATCGGTGATGTGGACGATGTCGCGCTGTGGCTCGCCACACGCCTCGAGCAGTTCGCGACAGTGGCGGTTGATCAGGTACGGCGCCTGCATGTGGACGTTGAACAGCCGCTCGAAATGCGCCCCGTTGCCATCGTCCTCGGCATCCGCCGCCCAGCTCGCGGCGTTGTGGACGATTGCCCGCAGTGCGGACGTTTCTTCGCGCAGCCGGGCGATGAAATCGAGGATCCCGGCCCGCTCGGCGAAGTCCCCCTGCAGAGTGATCGCGCCACGCCGGCGCAGCGCCTCGAGCGAGGCGTGCTCGCGCCGGTAGCCGACGATCAGCGGGTGGCCGTCATCGAGCAATCGCTGGGCGCAGTAGTGGCCGACCCGCTGGGCGCCACCGGTGATCAGGATCGGCGAGGCGCTCATGCCCGCTTCTCCCGCACCAGGCTGCCTAGCGTGGGCACCAACGGCTCGCGCGGCGCATAGGCGAACACATCGGAAAACACCCGCGAGGGCTCGAGCCCCAGCGACGCCAGGACGTCGACGCAGGCATAGACCATGCCCGGCGAGCCGGAGAGATAGACGTCATGGCCGGAAACGTCGACATCGTCCAGAGCCTCGCCCAGCGCGGCATCGATGCGGCCGACATGGCCGTGGATGCGCTCGGCGGCGAAGGTGTCGTCCATGCCCTGCTCGCTGACGCCGTGGAAGGCCATGCCCGGGTACTGGGCGGCCCATTCCCGGGCCAGGCTCTCCAGGTAGAACTCGCGGCGTTCCCTGGCCGCCCACCACAGGGCGATCTCGCGCTCGGGGTCGGCATGCAGCGCGGCCTCGACGATCGCCTTCATCTGGGCGAAGCCGGTGCCCGCGGCCAGCAGCAGCAGCGGGCGGGTACTGCCGGGGTCGAGCACGCAGTCCCCGCCGGGCAGGCGCAGGGTCAGCTTCCGGGCTTCCGCCAGCAGCTCCCGCAGTCGCGCGGAGTTGCTGCGCTCGGGCCAGTGCTGGATATGCAGTTCCAGGCGGCCATCGCCGTCGTGGGCGTTGGCGATGGAGAACGGTACCCAGGTCGCGGGGTCCAGCTGCATCTCCAGGTACTGGCCGGGCGCATGGGCCATGGCCTCGGCACGGCCCTCCAGGTGCACCCGGAAGACGTCGGGGGTGAGGTCCTCGACCTCGACGACCTGGCAGGTCAGGGTCCTTGCCGTCATGCTGTCCTCATGATTGATCGGGCAGGTTGATGCCGAGTTCCGCCCAGCGTGCATCGACCCGCGCCTTGGTGGCCTCGTCCATGACGATCGGCCGGCCCCACTCGCGGTCGGTTTCGCCGGGCCACTTGTCGGTGGCGTCCAGGCCCATCTTCGAGCCCAGCCCGGCGATCGGCGAGGCGAAGTCGAGATAATCGATCGGGGTGTTCTCGACCATCACCGTATCACGCGCGGGATCCATGCGCGTGGTGATCGCCCAGATCACGTCCTGCCAGTTGCGCGCGTCGACATCGGCGTCGAGCACGATCACGAACTTGGTGTACATGAACTGGCGCAGGAAGCTCCACACGCCCATCATCACCCGCTTGGCGTGCCCCGGGTACTGCTTGTTCATGGTCACCACCGCCATGCGGTAGGAGCAGCCCTCCGGGGGCAGGTAGAAGTCGACGATCTCGGGGAATTGCTTGCGCAGGATCGGCACGAAGACCTCGTTGAGCGCCAGCCCGAGGATCGCCGGCTCGTCCGGCGGGCGTCCGGTGTAGGTGGAATGGTAGATCGGATCGCGACGGTGGGTGATGCGCTTAACGGTGAACACCGGGAAGGTCTCGACCTCGTTGTAGTAACCGGTGTGATCGCCGTAGGGTCCCTCCTCCGCGGTGTCGTCGGGGTAGATGAAGCCTTCGAGGACGATCTCGCTCGATGCCGGCACCTCGAGTTCGGCGTGTCCGCACTTGACCAGTTCGGTGCGCGAGCCGCGCAGTAGCCCGGCGAAGGCGTATTCCGAGAGCGTATCCGGGACCGGCGTCACCGCCCCGAGAATCGTCGCCGGGTCGGCGCCCAGCGCCACTGCCACCGGGAACGGCTCGCCGGGGTGGGCCTGCTGCCATTCGAGAAAATCCAGCGCGCCGCCACGATGGGAGAGCCAGCGCATGATCAGGCGATTCTTGCCGAGCTTCTGCTGGCGATAGATGCCCAAGTTCTGGCGTTCCTTGTATGGGCCCCTGGTCACCACCAGCGCCCAGGTGACCAGCGGCGCGACGTCGCCCGGCCAGCAGTGCTGGATGGGGATGCGGTCGAGATCGACCGCTTCGCCCTCGTGCACGACCTCCTGAACCGGGGCCTTGCGCAGCGTCCTGGGCCCCATGCTCATCACCTGGCGGAACACCGGCAGCTTGTCGATGGCATCGCGAAAGCCCTTGGGCGGCTCGGGCTCCTTGAGGAACGCCAGCAGCTCGCCGACCTCGCGCAGCGCGGCCACGCTGTCCTGGCCCATGCCCAGCGCCACGCGGCGCGGCGTGCCGAACAGATTGCCCAGCACCGGCATTTCATGGCCCTTGACGTTCTCGAACAGCAGCGCCGGGCCGCCGGCGCGCAGGGTGCGATCGCAGATCTCGGTGATCTCAAGATACGGATCGACCTCGGCGCTGATCCGCTGCAACTCGCCCTGCGCCTCGAGCGCCGCGACGAACTCGCGCAAGTCCTTGTACTTCATTCGGATTCCCGATTCCGGAACGACGAAAAGGGCAGCATAGCATGCCGCCCCTTCAGTTCATTGCCCTGGTATTGCTCGCTGCCGAGTGATGAGAAGAAGCCAGGTGCGTTATGAGCGATACGCAGACAAGGCGAATCCGACTGAGGCCGCGGAATGTACGAGTTTGTACATGAGCATGCCGAAGGAGGATTCAACACCGTCTGCGTGAGCGCAATAGCACCTGGTCAGCGGCGCTTCATGGCCTCGAAAAACTCGATATTCGTCTTCGTGTCCTTCAATCGGTCGATCAGGAACTCGGTCGCCGCGGTATCGTCCATCGGATTGAGCAGCTTGCGCAGGATCCACATGCGCTGCATCTCGTCCTCGGAGGCGATCAGGTCCTCGCGTCGGGTGCCGCTGCGGCGAATGTTCATCGCCGGGTAGACGCGCTTCTCGGCGAGCTTGCGGTCGAGATGGGCTTCCATGTTGCCGGTACCCTTGAACTCCTCGAAGATCACCTCGTCCATCTTGGAGCCGGTGTCGACCAGTGCGGTGGCGATGATCGTCAGGCTGCCGCCCTCCTCGATGTTGCGCGCCGCGCCAAAGAAGCGCTTGGGCTTTTCCAGGGCATGGGCGTCGACACCGCCGGTGAGCACCTTGCCGGAGCTCGGCACCACGGTGTTGTAGGCGCGCGCCAGGCGGGTGATGGAGTCGAGCAGGATCACCACGTCCTTCTTGTGCTCGACCAGCCGCTTGGCCTTCTCGATCACCATCTCGGCGACCTGCACGTGGCGCGCCGGCGGCTCGTCGAAGGTCGAGGCGACGACTTCACCGCGCACGGTGCGCGACATCTCGGTGACCTCTTCCGGGCGCTCGTCGATCAGCAGCACGATCAGGTGACATTCGGGATTGTTGCGGGTGATCGAGGTGGCGATGTTCTGCAGCATCAGCGTCTTGCCGGCCTTGGGCGGCGAGACGATCAGCCCGCGCTGGCCCTTGCCGATGGGCGCGGTGAGATCGATGATGCGCGAGGTCAGGTCCTCGGTGGACCCGTTGCCGATCTCCATGAACATGCGTTCCTGGGGAAACAGCGGGGTGAGGTTCTCGAAGAGGATCTTGTGCTTGGCGTTTTCGGGCTTGTCGAGGTTGATCTGATTGACCTTCAACAGCGCGAAATAGCGTTCGCCTTCCTTGGGCGGGCGAATCTTGCCCGAGATCGAGTCGCCCTTGCGCAGATTGAAGCGGCGAATCTGCGACGGCGAGACGTAGATGTCGTCGGGCCCGGCCAGATAGGAGCTGTCGGCGCTGCGCAGGAAGCCGAAACCGTCCTGGAGGATCTCGAGAACGCCATCGCCGTAGATATCCTCGCCGCTCTTGGCGTGCTTCTTGAGGATGGCGAAGATTATGTCCTGCTTGCGGGAGCGGGCGAGGTTGTCGATGCCCATCTCCTGGGCGATCTCCAGCAGCTCCGGAACGGTCTTTTGCTTGAGTTCGGTAAGATTCATCTTTTGTTCAGAAATAGCTCGTGTCAGCGTGGCGGCTTTGGGCCGATAGGACAGGAGGCGGTGACGGTACGCCGCGCGGTGCGTTCAGAACCCGATGTGAGCCTCTCGCCGGATGTGGGCATCGAATAGCGTCTCCGCGAGGAGGCCATGGATACTATCGGAATCGAGGGAGGCGCTGTTCCTTCGCCTGGTGTTACGTTCCTTCAATCAACGACTGCCAATCGACAGCGGAGATGAACAGCGGGTTTTCTGACGACTTGGGATTGACCGCGTCGGTGGCACCGCGCGACGGTCGGGAAGCTTTCGGAACAGGCGAACGCTTCGATACTAGTTAAGCGCGAAGATAAACGCAACCCCTGCGACGGGCCGGGCCCCGAAAAGGGCCGGCACCATCGTCGAAACCGCGCGGCGCTCATGCGTCGAGGGCGGTTTCGATGAAGCTCGCCAGTTGGGCGTCATCGAGCGCGCCCACCCGCGTGGCGTCGAGATCGCCATCCTCGAACAGCGCCAGCGTCGGCATCCCGCGCACGCCGTATTTCTGCGCCGTCTGGGGGTCGCGGTCGACGTCGACCAGGTAGCAGCGCAGCCGCTCGCGCTGCTGGGCGGCGAGCCTTTCCAGGCGCGGGACAAGCGCCTGACAGGGCTCGCACCATTCGGCGACGAACACCAGCAACAGACTGCCCGGGGCCGATAGCTGCGTCTCGAGCACGTCGCCGGAGAGCCATTCGATGGATGCTTCGGCCATGATCTCGATTCTCCGTTGGTTGAAGTGTTGGTTGAAGTGTCGGTTGAAGTGTTGGTCGATAGTAGGGCGGCCATGCCTCTCCACCCGCCATTGGACGACGCCCGACGGCGATTGACAAGCCACCGGGGGGCCAGCAACCTTGCTTGAATGATCAGACAGGGACAGCACATGAGCAGGATGCCCGCCACCGCTCGGGAGCCGCGACGACTCGCGGCCATCGATCTGGGTTCGAACAGCTTTCACCTGCTGGTGGCCAACACGCACCAAGGTGAGTTGCAAGTGGTCGCCAGGCAGGGCGAAAAAGTCCAACTGGCGGCCGGCCTGGACGACGACGAACGGCTCGACGAAGCCGCCATGCAGCGGGCCCTGAGTTGCCTCGAGCGCTTCGCGCCCTTCGTCGAGGGCATCCCGGCCCAGCAGTTGCGCGTGGTCGGCACCAACGCGCTGCGCTCGGCCAGCAACAGCCAGACGCTGATCGCCCGCGCCGAGGCGCTGCTGGGTCACGAGATCGAGATCATCGCGGGGCGCGAGGAAGCGCGGCTGATCTACCTGGGCGCGGCCCATGCGCTGGCCGACGTCCATGGCAAGCGGCTGATCGTCGACATCGGCGGCGGCTCGACCGAGCTGATCATCGGCGAACATTTCGAGCCGCTGGCGCTGGAAAGCCTGCACATGGGCTGTGTGGCCTACACGCGGCGCTTCTTCGACGCTGGCGAGATCACCGAGCGGCGCTTTCGCCAGGCCGAACTCGCCGCACGGTCGGAAATCGCCAATATACGACGCGCCTATCGCGAATTGGGCTGGAGCGACCCGGTCGGCTCGAGCGGCACCATCAAGGCCGTCGCCGCGGTACTCGCCGCCGCCGGCGACAGCCCCGAGGGGATCATCCAGCGTGACGGCCTCGAGCGACTGCGCAAGCGCCTGATCAAGTGCAAGCAGCTCGACAAGGTGGAGCTCGACGGTCTCAAGGCCGACCGCGCGCGGGTATTCCCCGCCGGCGTGGCGATCCTCTGCGCGATCTTCGAAGCCTTCGAACTTACCCACATGCGCTATTCCGACGGCGCGCTGCGCGAGGGCGTGCTCTACGACCTGATCGGCCGCGATACCGCCGAGGATCCGCGCCTGCAGACGCTGGCCGCCCAGAAGCGCCGCTATGGCGTCGACACCCGCCAGGCCGACAACGTCGCCGCCACCGCCATGGCCGCCTTCGCCCAGGTGCAAACGAGCTGGCGGCTGAGCGACGAAGCCGGTCAGTTCCTGGCCTGGGCCGCCGAGCTGCACGAGATCGGTCTGGCCATATCGCACAGTCAGTTTCACCGTCACGGCGCCTACTTGCTGGAAAACGCCGATCTGGCAGGGTTCTCGCGCCCCGAACAGCAGTTGCTGGCGTTCCTGGTGCGCTGCCACCGGCGCAAGTTCGCCGTCAAGGAACTCGAGGCCCTGCCAACGGCCCTGCAGCCGCGCTATGCACGCCTGGCGCGGCTGCTGCGCCTGGCAGTGGCGCTCAATCACTCGCGCCCCGAGCAGCCGGTCATGGATTTCGCGCTCAATGTCGAGGGCGAGGCGCTGCAACTGACCCTGCCCCGGCACCTCGGCGAACATGCGCTGCTGCTCAACGACCTGCAGCAGGAGATCGCGTATCAACAGAGCGCTGGTTACCGGCTGGCAGTCGATCCGGTGGCGGTCGAGGTCTGAACGAGCGACGCACCGTGGCTTCGCTATCGAGCGGCAACTAGCACTGCTCCCAGCCCTCGGCGACGGCCACGCCCAGCACCGCGACCAGCATTGGGCCATGCCAAGCCAGTAATTGGCGGGGCCGCTGCCAGGGCGGCACCCCGGCCTCCTGCAACAAACGCTTGACGTCGCGTCGGCCGCGCCCGGCGACGCGCAGCGATTCGCCGCCCCGCCGCAGAGTCAGAACCAGCGCTTGCGGCGCGCCTCCCAGCGGCGCCAAATAGCCATCGACCGACCCCACCGGCGTCATCAGCGGCGTGTGGCCGTCCCATTCGCTTCGCCACTCGCCCGGCAGCGGTGCCGGCGGCGCCAGCAGATAGCAATGCCCGCGCCAGCAACGCGCCTCGCCACCCGGCCAGGCGACATGCACCTGAGCATCGTCGCGTGCCTCGAGCTGGGCGAGCAGCGTGTCGAGGCGCGCAGTGGGCGGAGTCGGCAGGTCGAGACGCTGACAGGCGTAGCGAATCAGTAGGCGCTGGCGGGCGGGGGAAAGCTGGCGTAGAACATCCAGCGCGAGCCGCGCCGGCACGCCACCAGCACGCGCCAGATCGAGCGCCGCCAGCTCGTCGAGCAGCGTATCGGCTTCCGAAGCGCGCGCGGCGACCCCGGCAAGCGATGCCGCGGCCTTGGGCCAACGCTCGGTGAGCAACGGCAGCACCTCCCGGCGCAGGAAGTTACGGTCGTAAGCGCTGTCGGCATTGCTCGGGTCGTCGCACCAGCGCACGCCTAGTACGGCAGCCTCCTCCGCCAGGCGTGCCCGCGTGACGCCCAGCAGCGGCCGTACCAGTTGCCGGCCCCACCAGTCGCGCCACGCCGGCATCGCCGCCAGCCCGCGCATGCCGCCACCACGCAGCGCGGCGAGCAGCACGCTCTCGGCCTGATCGTCGGCGTGCTGGGCCAGCCACAGCGTCTCGCCCGGAGCGACCCGCCGCGCAAAGGCCGCGTAACGCGCATCGCGGGCCGCCGCCTCGAGCCCTTGACCGGCCGGCACGACCGTCACCCGTTCGACGAACAGCGGCACGCCCAGGCGCGAACACAGCGCCCGGCAGTGCCGCTCGAAGTCGTCGGCAGCCGGTTGCAGGGCGTGATTGACGTGCAGCGCGTACAGTGGTCGCGGCACGCAGTGGGCGGCGTGCGCGGCCAGGGTCAGCAACAGTGAGGAATCGAGCCCGCCGGAAAGCGCGATCCACAGCGGGCGCCCTCGCGGCACAGCCATCAGGGCCTCACCGATCAAGAGTGAAAGGGCATGGCTAGACGTCATGCATAATCGGCTGGCAAAAATGATTATCAGCCTGCTCGAATCGGGCAATGCGAACAAGCTCGCGTCCACTTCCACCCTTTTCCAGAAACGCAGAAGCCCGGGTGGAAGAGGATTTATCCTCGAACCGGGTGCACCTGGCATTCGCGAACAAGTTCGCTCCCACGAATGCTGTTAAGCCGGTGCGCCGTAGCTCATCAGCCGCTTGTACCGCCGCTCGAGCAGCTCGTCGGTATCCATCGCCTGCAGGCGATCGAGACTCGCGGTCAGCGATTCCTTGACGCGCTCGGCGGTGACCCGCGGGTGACGGTGAGCGCCGCCCACCGGCTCGTCGATCAGCGTGTCGACGAAGCCCAGCTCCTTGAGGCGTTCGGCGGTGATGCCCATCGCCTGCGCCGCTTCCGAGGCTTTTTCGGCGCTCTTCCAGAGGATCGAGGCGCAGCCTTCCGGCGAGATCACCGCATAGGTCGAGTACTGCAGCATGGCGAGTTCGTCGCACACGCCGATCGCCAGCGCGCCGCCGGAACCGCCTTCGCCGATCACCGTGGCGACGATCGGCGTCTTCAGCCGCGACATCACCGCCAGGTTGTAGGCGATCGCCTCGGACTGGCCGCGCTCCTCGGCATCGATGCCTGGGTAGGCGCCCGGGGTGTCGATGAAGGTCAGCACCGGCATCTTGAAGCGCTCGGCCATCTCCATCAGCCGACAGGCCTTGCGATAACCCTCGGGGCGCGGCATGCCGAAGTTGCGGCGCACCTTCTCCTTGACGTCGCGGCCCTTCTGGTGGCCGATGACCATCACCGGCTGGTCGTCGAGCCGGGCGATGCCGCCAACGATCGCCGCGTCGTCGGCGAAGTGGCGATCGCCGTGCAACTCGTCGAAATCGCTGAACACCCGCTCGAGGTAGTCCAGCGTGTAGGGCCGCTGGGGGTGGCGCGAAAGCTGCGAGACCTGCCACGCGGACAGATCGCGGAAGATCGACTCGGTGAGCTTCTTGCTCTTTTCCTCGAGCTTGCCGATCTCGTCGCTGATATTGATCTTGCTGTCGTTGCCGACCAGCCGCAGCTCCTCGATCTTGGCCTGCAGTTCGGCAATCGGCTGTTCGAAGTCCAGATAGTTGGGATTCATAAGGCTTCTGCTTTTCGAAGTGCTTTTGGAAACAGGCACGGGCAGCCTGGAGGCCACGGCTGTCTTGCGACGCTGCCACGATCGGCGTGCGGTAACCGTGTATTATCGCAGCTTGCTCGCCTCACGCAAGGTACGCGAGTTTGCCGTCAGTACAATCGCAGCCAACCGTCGACAGGTCTTCGAGGAGGCGCTGTGAATACCCCCGTGTACGCTACCGACGCCATCCATGGCGTCGGACCTCCTCTTCGACCTGTCTCGGTGCCCTTTATTCGCGTGTCCAAGGCGTCAGCCACGATACTTGAGACGGATGCCATCCTGGCCCTCGACGTCGCGTAGCGCGGCGAGCAGCTCGTCGGCCGGCGAGACCTTCCACTCGCCGCCGAGCTCCAGCCAGCCACTGGCGTGGTCGTTGCGATAGCGCACCCGCACCGGCAGCCCGGCGTCGCTGCGCCACGGGTCGAGACTTGCCCGCAGGCTGGCAACGAAGCGCCCGTTGCAGCGCGCGCCGTCCACCAACAGCTCGACGGCCTCGCCGTAGCGCGCCCGGGCGTCGACCATCGCGGTGATCTCCTTGCCGCGCAGCCGCAGGCCGCCGGAATAGTCGTCGCTCTGGACCTCGCCCTCGACGATCAGCACCTGGTCGGTGCCCAGGTTGTCGCGCGCCTGATCGAACAGCTCGCCGAACAGCGACGCCTCGATGCGCCCGGTACGATCGTCCAGCGTGACGAAGGCCATGGTGTCGCCGCGCTTGGACTTCATGGTGCGCATCGCCACCACCAGCCCGGCGATCCGCTGCGGCTCGCGGGACGGCTTGAGGTCGCCGATTCGCGTCGACACGAAGCGTGCAAGCTCGTGCTCGTACTCGTCGATCGGGTGGCCGGTGAGATACAGCCCCAGGGTATCCTTCTCGCCGGCCAGGCGCTCCTTGTCGCTCCACTCGCGCACGTCGCGGTAGTCGGCGTAGGCGTCGCCGGTCTCGGGCTCGCTGAACGCCTCGCCGAACATGTCCATCATGCCCAGGTTGGCGTTGGTGGTGCTCTGGGCGGCGGCCTTGAGCGCGTCCTCCAGCGCGGCGGCGAGCATCGCCCGCGAGGGCCCCAGGTTGTCGAGCGCCCCGGAGCGGATCAGCGCTTCGAGGGTGCGCTTGTTCATGCGCTTGCCGTCGACCCGGCGACAGAAGTCGAACAGATCACTGAAGGCGCCGCCCTCGGCACGCGCCTCGACGATCGCGCCGATCGGCCCCTCGCCGACCCCGCGGATCGCGCCGAGCCCGTAGACCACCCGGCCCGCGTCGTCGACGGTGAACTTGTAGCCGCCGACGTTGACGTCGGGCGGGGTCACCGTAAGGCCCAGGTTGCGGCACTCCTCGATCAGCGGCACCACCTTGTCGAGGTTGTCCATTTCGGTGGACAGCACCGCGGCCATGAACGGCCCGGGGTAGTGTGCCTTGAGCCAGGCGGTCTGGTAGGAGACCAGGCCGTAGGCCGCCGAGTGCGACTTGTTGAAGCCGTAACCGGCGAATTTCTCCACCAGGTCGAAGATATTGCCCGCCAGCTCCTTGTCGATGCCGTTGGCGGCGCAGCCCTCCATGAAGCCGGCGCGCTGCTTGGCCATCTCCTCGGGCTTCTTCTTGCCCATCGCCCGGCGCAGCATGTCGGCCTGGCCCAGGCTGTAACCCGCCAGCACCTGGGCGATCTGCATCACCTGCTCCTGATAGAGGATGATGCCATAGGTGGGCTCGAGCACCGGCTTGAGCAGCTCGTGCTGGTAATCCGGGTGGGGAAAGGAGAGCTCGGCGCGGCCGTGCTTGCGATTGATGAAGTCGTCGACCATGCCTGACTGCAGCGGCCCGGGGCGGAACAGCGCGACCAGCGCGATCATGTCCTCCAGCGAGTCGGGTTGAAGGCGCTTGATCAGCTCCTTCATGCCGCGGGATTCGAGCTGGAAGACGGCGGTGGTCTCGGCCTTCTTGAGCATGTCGAAGGTCGGTGCATCGTCGAGCGGGATGGTGTCGAGATCGAGCGGGCCATGGCCGTCGCGCGCACGCACCGTGTCGACCATCGCCAGCGCCCAGTCGATGATCGTCAGGGTACGCAGGCCCAGGAAGTCGAACTTGACCAGCCCGGCGTCCTCGATGTCGTTCTTGTCGAACTGCACCACCAGGCTGCCGCCGCCCTCGTCGCACAGCAGCGGCGAGAAGTCGGTGAGCTTGGTCGGCGCGATCACCACCCCGCCGGCGTGCTTGCCGGTGCCGCGGGTGATGCCCTCGAGCTTGAGCGCCATGTCCCAGATCTCCTGGGCCTCCTCGTCGTTGGCGAGGTAATCGCGCAGCGCCTCCTCCTGCTCATGCGCCTTGGCCAGGGTCATGCCGACCTCGAAGGGGATCAGCTTGGAGAGCTTGTCGCCCAGCGAGTAGGGCTTGCCCTGGGCGCGCGCCACGTCGCGCACCACCGCCTTGGCGGCCATGGTGCCGAAGGTGACGATCTGCGACACCGCATCGCGGCCGTAGCGCTCGGCGACGTAGTCGATGACGTCGTCGCGCTTTTCCATGCAGAAGTCGACGTCGAAGTCGGGCATCGAGACGCGTTCGGGATTGAGGAAACGCTCGAACAGCAGGTCGTATTCCAGCGGGTCGAGATCGGTGATCTTGAGCGCGTAGGCGACCAGCGAGCCGGCCCCGGAACCACGCCCCGGCCCCACCGGGATGTCGTTGTCCTTGGCCCACCGGATGAAGTCCATGACGATCAGGAAGTAGCCTGGAAAGCCCATCTTGATGATGATGTCGAGCTCGAAATCCAGCCGCTCGCGATAGGCGCTCTCGTGCTCGGCGCGCTCGCGAGCGGCGTAGATCGCGCTGTCGCCGTCGAACAGCTGCGTCAAACGCTCGCTCAGGCCGTCGTGGGAGACCTTGCGGAAGAAGCCGTCGAGAGTCATGCCCTCGGGGATCGGGAACTCGGGCAGGAAGATCTCGCCGAGCCGCACGTCGACGTTGCAACGCGCGGCGATCATCACGCTGTTCTCCAGCGCCTCGGGGATGTCGGCGAACAGCTCGGCCATCTCCGCGGGGCTCTTGAGGTATTGCTCCTCGCTGTAGCGGCGCTCACGGCGACGATCGTCGAGCGCCTTGCCCTCGCCGATCGACACCCGGGTCTCGTGGGCCCAGAAATCCTCGCGGGTCAGAAAGCGCACGTCGTTGGTGGCCACCACCGGCGTTGCGGTCGCGCCGGCCAATTCCACCGACAGATGCAGGCAGTCCTCGTCGTACTGGCGCTCGGTACGCTGCAACTCGAGATAGAAGCGCCCCGGGAAGTGCTGCTGCCACTCCTCGAGCACGGTGCGCGCCTCGGCCTGGTGGTCGGCGAGCAGGAAGCGTCCGATCTCGCCCTCGCGCGCTCCGGATAGCGCGATCAACCCTTCGCTCTGGGCGAAGATCCACGCCTTCTTGAGCACCGCGATGCCCTGCTGCTGGCCTTCCAGCCAGCCCCGCGAGATCAGCTCGGTGAGGTTGCGGTAACCGACGTCGTTCATCGCCAGCAGCGTCAGCCGATAGGGGTGGCTGGCGTCGAAGGGGTTCTCGAGCCACAGGTCGGCGCCGATGATCGGCTTGAGTCCGGCGCCGAGCGCCGCCTTGTAGCCCTTGACCAGGCCGAACAGGTTGGCCTCGTCGGTGACCGCCATCGCCGGCATGCCGGCTTCGGCCGTCGCCGCGACCAGCGGCTTGAGGCGCACCAGGCCATCGACGAGGGAATATTCGCTGTGTACGCGGAGGTGAACGAAAGGCGTGGTCATATCGGGCTCGTGGTTGTGCGGTGACCGGGGCTTGGCATGCGGTGGTCGATGCGGCATCGCCGACCCGGTCGGAAACGGTCAGTAACGCTTAGCGAAGGTCGAGCTGTCTTTTCACCGGGGCGAACGAGCGGCGATGCTCGGGCAACGGTCCCAGCCGCTCCAGGGCCGCCAGATGCTCGGGGGTCGGGTAGCCCTTGTGGCGGGCGAAGCCGTACTCCGGGAAGCGCTCGTGCAACGCCACCATCTGCGCGTCGCGGGCCACCTTGGCGAGGATCGAGGCCGCGCCGATGGCCGGATGCCGGGCATCGCCCTTGATCACCGCCTGGCCGGGACAATGATGCCCGGGCAGCCGGTTGCCGTCGACCAGCAGGTATTCGGCGGCGATCGGCAGGCCGTCGATCGCCCGACGCATCGCCAGATGGGTGGCGTGATAGATATTGAACTCGTCGATCTCGATGGGCGACGCCTCGGCCACCGCGAAGGCCAGCGCCCGGTCGCGAATCGCCCTATCAAGCGCCAGGCGGCGCTGCTCGCTGAGCGCCTTGGAATCGGCGATGCCAATGATCGGCCGACACGGATCGAGAATCACCGCGGCGGCGACCACCGAGCCGATCAATGGCCCGCGGCCGACTTCGTCGACCCCGGCCAGCCGTTCACCGGCGTAATCGACGATCAGTTCGGCTTCGCCGTCGAGCCCACGCAGAGTATGCGTCACGCCCGGGCTGGCCAGCGCGATGGTCATTGCCGCTCTCCTTTACCCTTGCCCTTTTCGCCAGACCCGCCGGCGACAGCCTCAGACGACTCGCTCGGCTTAGTTGGCTCGCTCGGCTCATCTGGCTCATTTGACAGGGGCCGGCGCGCCGCCACCGCCAGCACCGCCTCGGCGGCACGCTCGCTGGCGCCGCGCTGCAGCGTGGCGTGCAGCGCGGCGAAGCGCGATTCCATGGCCTGGCGCGCCGCGTCGTCGTCGAGCCACTGCGCCAGCGCCGCGGCGATCGCCTGCGGCGTCGCGGCGTGCTGGATCAGTTCCGGCACCAGGCTCTCACGCGCGATCAGGTTGGGCAACGAGATCCATTCGGTCTTGACCATGTGGCGGGCCAGCCAGTGGGTCGCCGGCGCCATCTTGTAGGCCACCACCATCGGCCGATGGCAGAGCATCGCCTCCAGCGCCGCGGTTCCCGAGGCCAGCAGTACGGCGTCGCTGGCGATCATCGCCTCACGCGAGCGGCCGTCGATCAGCGTGACCCGTTCGGCCAATTGCGGATGCTCGGCCAGCAGCGCTTCGAGTTCGTCGCGACGCTGCGCGGTGGCCGCCGGAATCACCAGCTGCAGGCCTTCGATGCGCGCCGCCAGACGCTCGGCAGCGGCCAGGAAGGTGGCGCCCAGGAAGTGGATCTCGTTGCCGCGCGAGCCGGGCAATATCGCCAGCACCGGTCGCTCGGCATCCAGCCCCAGCGCATGCCGGGCGGCCAGCCGGTCGTTGGCAAGCGGCAGCTCGTCGGCCAGCGGGTGGCCGACGAAGGCGACCGGTACCCGATGGCGGGCGTAGAAGGCCGCCTCGAACGGCAGCAACGTCAGCATCGCGTCCACCGAGCGGGCGATGCCCTTGACGCGGCCCTGGCGCCAGGCCCAGACCGAGGGGCTGACGTAGTGCGCAGTGGCGATGCCCGCCACGCGCAGTTGACGCTCGAGCCCCAGGTTGAAGTCCGGCGCATCGATGCCGACCATCGCGTCCGGCTGCCAGTCCAGCGCGTCGCGCTTGAGATGACGGCGCACGCGGATCAGCCCCGGCAGGTGTTTGAGCACCTCGACCAGGCCCATCACCGCGAGGGTTTCCAGCGGATAGCGGCTGTCGAGACCTTCGGCGATCATCCGCGGACCGCCGATGCCGCGAAACTGCACCTCGGGATGGCGCGCCTTGAGCGCCCGCATCAAGCCGACGCCGAGAATGTCACCCGACAGCTCGCCGGCGACCAGATAGATCTTCATGGCTCAGCGAATGATACCGCGGGTCGATACGCGCAACGAGTCGCTGAACGCGGTGACCTCGGCCAGGTCGGCATAGCGCGCATCGATCTCGGCGAGCGCCTGTTCGAGCGTCAGCCCCTGACGATAGACCAGCCGATAGGCATCGGACAGCGCCTTGAGCGCCTCGCGCGAGAAGCCGCGACGCTTGAGCCCGACCAGGTTGAGCCCGTGGGCCTGACCGGGGTTGCCGTTGACCATCAGGTAGGCGGGGATGTCCTTGGTGATGATCGAGCCGCCGCCGCACATCGCATGGATACCGACATGGCAGAACTGGTGAATGGCGCTGAGCCCACCGAGGATCACGAAATCGCTCAGCGTGACGTGGCCGCCCAGGGTCGCCTGGTTGGCGAGGATGCAGTCGTCGCCGATCAGGCAATCGTGGCCCACGTGTGCGTAGGCCATGAACAGGTTGCGACTGCCGATGGTGGTCACGCCGCGATCCTGGACGGTGCCCCGATGCAGGGTCACGCCCTCGCGCACGACGTTGTCGTCGCCCATCTCGAGACGCGTCGGCTCGCCGGCGTACTTCTTGTCCTGGCACTCTTCGCCGACCGAGGCGAACTGGAAGATGCGGTTGCGTCGGCCGAGCCGGGTCGGTCCTTGAAGTACCACGTGCGGGCCGATCCGGCAGCCCGCGCCGATCACGACATTGGCGCCGATCACGCTGAACGGCCCCACCTCGACGTCGTCGGCCAGTTGCGCTCCGGGATCGACGATGGCGGTTGGATGAATCAAGCGACCTTCCTCTCGGCACAGATGATGTCGGCTTCGCAGACCAGCTCGCCGTCGACCGTGGCGCGACAGGCGAACTTCCAGATGCCGCGCTTGGCGAAGATCACCCGGGCTTCCAGGCGCAGCTGGTCGCCGGGCAGCGCGGGGCGCTTGAGACGCACGTTGTCGCTGCCCACATAGTAGTAGACGTAACCGTCGCGGGGCAGCTTGTTGACCGTCTTGAAGCCCAGGATGCCCGCCGCTTGCGCCAACGCCTCGATGATCAGCACGCCGGGCATGATCGGATGGTGCGGAAAATGCCCGTTGAAGAAAGGCTCGTTGATGCTGACGTTCTTGTGGGCAACGATGTATTCGCCGATTTCCAGTTCCATCACCCGATCGACCAGCAGAAACGGATAGCGGTGAGGGAGATACTCTCGAATTTCGTTGATGTCCATTACCATCGATGCAACCTCTGATAGTGCGTCACGCCTGTCCGGGCGGCGCAGGCAATTCTGGGGCAAGCCCGCTGCCTGTGAAGTGACGGGGGATTATAGCGTTGCTACTGGCGGCTTACAGCCTCAAGGCTGACGCGAGTCGCGCTCGAGCCGGCTCAGACGCTTGGCGATATCGTCCAGCTGCTTGAAACGCACGGCATTCTTGCGCCATAGCGCGTTCTGCATGGCGCCGGTACCCGACGAGTAGACGCCGGGCTCGGTGATCGAATTGGTGACCAGGCTCATGCCGGTGACCTGCACGCCGTCGCAGATCGTCAGGTGGCCGGACAGACCGACACCGCCGCCCAGCATGCAATGACGCCCGACCCGGGTCGAGCCGGCGATGCCGACACAGCCGGCCAGCGCGCTGTGCGCGCCGACCTGCACGTTGTGGGCGATCTGAACCTGGCTGTCGATCTTGACGTCGTCGCCGATCAGGGTATCGCCCAGCGCGCCGCGATCGATGCTCGAGCAGCTGCCCACTTCGACCTCGTCGCCGATGATCACCCCGCCCAGTTGGGCGATCTTGTGCCAGCGCGCGCCGTCGTGGGCGAAGCCGAAGCCGTCGGCACCGATCACGCAGCCACTGTGCAAGATGGCGCGTTCGCCGATCGTCACACCGTGATAGACGGTGACGTTGGCGTACAGCCGCGAACCGGCACCCAGCGACGAGTCGGCGCCGACCACGCTGCCCGGGCCGATCACCACGTCGTCGCCGATCACCGCGCCGCGCTCGATCACT
Organism: Halomonas sp. IOP_31; assembly: GCF_021151495.1. NCBI lineage: Bacteria > Pseudomonadati > Pseudomonadota > Gammaproteobacteria > Oceanospirillales > Halomonadaceae > Halomonas > Halomonas sp. IOP_31. The sequence continues at coordinate 117,531 of NZ_JAIRBP010000002.1, forward strand.
GCCTGGGCCTCGATGCGCACGTTGGCGCCCAGCGAGACGTCCTCGGCGACCACCGCCGAAGGGTGCACGCCGGCTTCCTGAGGCATCGCCATGGGATCGAACAGCCGCGAGAGCTCGGCGTAGGCCAGGTAAGGATTGTCCAGCTCGAGACGCGCGACCGGGCAGTCGGCGGCATGGGCCGGGTGCAGCAGTACCGCTGCCGCCCGGGTCGCGGGGAGATACTTGAGATACGCCTTGTTGGCGAGGAAGCTGATGTCGTCCAGGCCGGCATCGCTGAGCGTCGCCAGGCCGCTGACCCGGCGTTCGCCGTCACCGACGAGGGTCGCCCCCAGCCGCGTGGCCAGCTCGCCCAGCGAGCAGGAAAAGGTCTTGGTCGTCTTCATGTCGGCGAGGCCGGCGGCAGAACGCTCGGCACCTCAGTTGGCATTGAGGATAGCGGTCACTTCCCGAGTCAGGCCGAGACCGCCGCTCATGTAGACGACGGCCTCGCGATCGATCACCTGCACGCCGTGACGCGCGACGTCGTTGGCGTAGGCGCAAACGGGGGCGAGCAACGCCCCCGACGGCACAGCACGCCGGTCAGCTTGCGCATGCCAGCGTCTCCCCGGTTGCGGACCCGGCCGGCATCAGAACGTCTGGCCGAGGGAGAACTGGAAGACCTGGGACTCGTCGTCGTCCTTGGCGTTGAGCGGCTGGGCGACACTGAAGGTCAGCGGCCCCACCGGCGTCAGCCAGGAAAGCCCCAGGCCGGCGCTGTAGCGCAGGTCGCTGAGACGAACGCCGCTTTCGCAATTCGATTCGTAGCCTTCGGGCACGTCATAGCAATTGGTCAGATAGGTGTTGCCGGCATCGAGGAACACCGTGGTCTGCAGCGAGCGACGGTCCTCGACGAACGGGAACGGATAGATCAACTCGACGGAGCCCTCGAGGAGCACATTACCGCCCAGGGTATCCTCGCTTACGCCGGCGGGATCGGTGGTCTTCGGCCCCAGCGTATTGCCCGAGTAGCCGCGAACGGAGCCCAGCCCGCCGGCATAGAAGTTTTCGTAGAACGGGTAGGGGTCGTTGTCGATGGTATCGGCGTAACCCAGCGTGGAAGCGAACTTCAGCGACCAGTCGGGGCTCAGTTCGAACAGCTTCTGGCCGCTATAGCGCAACTTGTAATATTCGGCGTCGGAGCCCGGCACCGCGGTTTCCAGCGACACGCGCTGATAGCTGCCCGCGGTGGGCAGGATGCCGCGATTGAGATTGTTACGGGTCCAGCTGGCGGTCAGCTTGTAGCTGGATGCGTCCTCGCCCTGGCTGTCGACGTACTCGACGATCTCCAGCGGCGTATCGTCGTAGGTCTCGACGCTCAGCTCCTCGAGGCCCACGCCAAAGTTCAAGCGGCTGAGATCATTGATCGGGTAGCCGAAATTGATGCTGCCGCCGTAGGAATCGGTCGAGTAGGTCGAGATGTCCGAATCCTCGTAATCGGTCTCGCGGTAGAACAGGTTATAGCCGCGCGAGATGCCGTCGAGTGTCCAGTAGGGATCGGTGAAACCGAAGTTCAGATTGGTATAGGTGTCGCTACGCTGGGCGCCGATATCCACCTTGTTGCCGGTACCCAGGAAGTTCTTCTGCGACAGCGAGGCGCCGTAGATCACCCCGGCGGTCTGCGAGAAGCCGACGCTCGCCGAGATCGAGCCGGACGGCTGCTCCTCGACCGTGTAGGCGACGTCGACCTGGTTGGGCTCGCCGGCCACCGGACGGGTCTCGACATCGACCTGGCGGAAGAAGCCGAGTCGTTCGAGGCGCTGCTTGGACTGGCTGATCTTGTCGGTGGAGGCCGGCGCGCCCTCCATCTGGATCATTTCGCGGCGCAACACCTCGTCCTGGGTGGTGGTGTTGCCCTCGAAGCTGATGCGTCGCACGTAGGCCCGACGCCCGGGCTCGACCATGAAGGTGACATCGACGGTGTCGCCGTCCGCGTCGACCTCGGGCACGCTCTCGACGGTGGCGAAGGCGAAGCCCTCGGCACCGAGCTTCTGGCGCAAGGCCTCGGCGGACTCGGTGAGCGCGCTGCGCGAATAGATGTCGCCCGTCTCGGCGGTGACCAGCGAACGCGCCTCGCGCTCGGCGATCTTGAGATCGCCGGCAAAGCCGATCTCGTCGACGCGATAGCGCTTGCCCTCGTCGACGTTGACGGTGACGAAGATCTTCGACTTGTCGGGGCTGATCGCGACCTGGGTCGAGGTGATGGCGAAATTCACATAGCCGCGATCGAGATAATAGGAACGCAACGACTCGAGATCGCCGGAGAGTTTCTCGCGGGAATATTCGTCATTGGAAAACCAGCCGAACAGCCAGCCGGGACGGTCTTCGAGCTGCAGCAGCTCGCGCAGGGTCTCGTCGTCGAACGCCTGATTGCCGACGATGTTGATCTGGCGAATTTTGGCGACATTGCCCTCGTTGACGTTGATGTTGACCTGCACGCGATTGCGATCGACCGGTTCGACCGAGGCGTCGATGCTGGCGCTATAGCGACCCTGGGATTGATAGAGCTGTTCCAGCTGACGCTGGACCTCCTCGAGCGAAGCGCGCTGCAGGACCTGACCTTCGGCCAGCCCGGAATCCGCCAGGCCCTTGCGCAGATCCTCGTCGGAGATCTGCGAATTGCCGTCGATCTCGACGCGGGAGATCGACGGCCGCTCCTCGACGCGAATGATCAGCACGTCGTCGTCGCGGGCCAGGCTGACATCCTCGAACAATCCGGTATCGAAGAGCTGCTTGGCTGCATCGGCCAGTTGACGGTCGTCGGCGCGCTCGTTGGCGGAAACCGGGAAGGCGTTGAAGACGGAAGCGGCCGAAACCCGCTGCAGCCCCTCCACGCGAATGTCGGAAACAGTAAAGGGGGCCGCCTGGGCCATTTGGGTGCTGCCTAGCAGCAGTGCCGCCAATCCGATGGTCTTGAGTTTCATGCGCTCGCTTCGCTCGAGTTGTTCCGCCGGCTCGCTGAACAGGCACCTTATACATTTACGCGGGTAACTGACAAGGCCAACCATGGCGCTTGCCGCGCGTCACCCTAACACGGCCCCGCAGGGCATTTCTCACCGCCAGCCATCTTTCTACAAACGCATCAGGTCGAAATACAGCGCCATCACCATCAGCGTTCCAACCAGCGCCAGGCCGATGCGCAAGCCGGCCGACTGAGTCGCTTCGGACACCGGCCGCCCGCGGATCAGCTCGATGACGTAATACAGCAGATGGCCGCCGTCGAGCACCGGGATAGGCAGCAGGTTGAGCACCCCCAGGCTGATCGACAGATAGGCCATGAAGGCCACGAAACTCTCCAGTCCGCTGCGTGCGGTCTCGCCGGCGATGCGCGCGATGGTGATCGGTCCCGACAGGTTGCTGGGTGAAATCAGCCCGATCAGCATCTTGCGGATCGAATCCAGCGTCAGCACGGTCATCTCGCCGGTCCGGGTCACCGCCTCGGCGACCGCGTCCAGCGGACCGAAGCGAATCTCGCGGCGGTAGCTCTCGGGCCAGCTGACTGGCTCCACGCCGGCACCGATATAGCCGATCGTCTCGCTGTCCTGCTCGCGACGCTGCGGGGTCAAGCTTATCTCGCGGGTCGCTGCGTCGCGCTCGACGCGCAGCGTCAGGGTCTCGCCCGGGCTGGCCCGCACCCGCTCGACGAAGGTCATCCATTCGCCGATCGGCTCGCCGTCGACCGCCACGATGCGATCGCCGGTCTGCAGTCCGGCCTGCGCGGCGGCGCCGTCGTCGAGTACCTGGCCAAGTACCGCCGGTGTCGCCGGACGCCAGGGGGTCACGCCCAGGGTGGTCAGCGGCTGCGGCGGGTCCTGGCCGACCAGCCAGTCGGACACCGGCACCTGATAGCGTTTCGTCGTCTGGTCGCTGCGTTCGGGGTCGCGGGTCGCGATCTCGAGCGAGCCGTCGGCGCCGATCGCCGACAGCAGTTCGAGGTTGACCGCCTCCCAGGTCGGCGTGGCATCGCCCTGCACCGCGACGATTTCCTGGCCGCTCGCCAGCCCGCCGCGCGCTGCCGGCGAATCCGGCGCCACCGGGCCGATCACCGGTGCCACGGTGCTGGTGCCCATCACGAAGATCAGCCAGTAGGCGGCAATCGCCAGCAGGAAGTTGGCCAGCGGTCCCGCCGCGACGATGGCGATCCGCGACCACACCCCCTGACGATTGAAGGCGCGATCGAGCTCCTCTTCGGCCACCGGGCCTTCGTGTTCGTCGAGCATCTTGACGTAGCCGCCCAGCGGGATGGCAGCAATCGCGTACTCGGTGCCATGGCGGTCGAAGCGCGACCACAGCGGCTTGCCGAAGCCCACCGAGAAGCGCAGCACCTTGACACCGCAGCGCCGCGCGACCCAGAAGTGCCCGAACTCGTGAAAGGTGATCAGCAGCCCCAGCACCACGATGGCCGCCAGGACATTCTGAATCGCGTCCATCTTTCTCTCCTCGCGTTAACGCTTCGGTCGCTGGGCGGCAATTCGCTGGGCGGCATCCTCGCGGGCCCGCGCATCCTCGTCGAGAATCATAGCCAGCTCGTCGGCCGGTTGCACCTCGCGCGCGGCGAGCACCGCCTCGACGACCTCGCCGATCGCAGCGAAGGCCAGCCGACCGGCGAGAAACGCCCCGACCGCGACCTCGTTGGCGGCATTGAGCACGGCCGGCGCGGTCCCGCCGGCAGCCATCGCCTCGCGGGCCAGGCGCAGGCAGGGAAAGGCCGCCTCGTCGGGCGGTTCGAAATCGAGCCGTGCGACCTCGAACAGGTCGAGCCGCGCGACGCCGGCGTCGATCCGCTCGGGCCAGGCCAGGCCGAAGGCAATCGGCGTGCGCATGTCCGGGTTGCCCAGCTGGGCGATCACCGAACCGTCGCTGTAGGCGGCCATCGAATGAATCACGCTCTGCGGATGCACGACCACCTGGATCTGTTCGGGGCGCGCGGCGAACAGCCAGCAGGCCTCGATCAACTCGAGCCCCTTGTTCATCAGCGTGGCGCTATCCACCGAAATCTTGCGGCCCATCGACCAGTTGGGGTGGGCGCAGGCCTGTTCGGGAGTCACCGCGCGCAGCTGCTCGGGCGTCCAGCCACGAAACGGCCCGCCCGAGGCGGTCAGCAGCAACTGCTCGACTCCGGCTTCGCCGAGCCCGCCGCGGCGCCCGGGGGGCAGGCACTGGTAGATGGCGTTGTGCTCGGAGTCGATGGGCAGCAGGGTCGCGCCATGGCGCTCGACGGCGTCCATGAACAGCGCCCCGGACATCACCAGCGCCTCCTTGTTGGCCAGCAGCACGCGCTTGCCGGCGCGCACCGCCGCCAGCGTCGGCAACAGCCCCGCGGCGCCGACGATGGCGGCCATTACCACGTCGACCTCGGCGGCCTCGGCGACCTCGCTGAGCGCCGTCTCGCCGGCGCGCACTTCGGTGCCGAGCCCGGCCGCCGCCAGCCGTTCACGCAGCCAGGCGGCGTCGTGCTCGGCGGCGAGTACCGCGACCGCCGGGCGGTGTAACAGGCATTGCTCGAGCAGCGCTTCGCGACGCCGGCCCGCGGTGAGTGCGTGGACCCGGTAGCGATCGGGATGGCGGGCAATCACGTCCAGGGTACTGACGCCGATGGAACCGGTGGCACCCAGCACGGTAACTCGCTGACGGCGCGGCGTGACGGAAAGCTCGCTCATTCGGATCTCCTCGCGGCCGAGAATTTCACGACTCGGCGCGTCACAGCCATAACCGCAGCAGGGCGAACAGCGGCACTGCGGCGGTGAGGCTGTCGATGCGATCGAGAATGCCGCCGTGGCCCGGCAGCACTCGCCCCGAATCCTTGATCCCGCGCCAGCGCTTGAACATGCTCTCGAGCAGGTCACCGAGCACCGAGACCAGCGTGACCAGCAAGGTGGCGACGACCAGCCACAGGGTGTCGGCGATATTCAGCGACAGGCCGGTGGCATAGCCCAGAGCCAGCAGGGCGGTGACCATCATGCCGCCGTAGACGCCTTCCCACGATTTGCCGGGACTGACCCTGGGCGCCAACTTGCGACGTCCGAAGCGTCGGCCGGCGAAATAGGCGCCGATATCGGCCAGCCACACCAGCAGCAGTACATAGAGCAGCCATTCGAGGCCGTCGGCACGCAACTGCACGAACCCGACCCAGCATGGCAGCAGCACCCACATGCCGATCAGCGCGCGCCGCGGGGTCGAGCGCCATTGGTGACCGCCATCGGGATAGCGCGCCACCCAGAGGAAGCTTAGCAACCAGCCGCCCAGGGCCAGCCACAGTGGCCAGGTGGCGTGTACGGCGCCGCTGAACCAGCCGACGATCATCAGCGCCACCAGTGCGGCGACGTAAGCAAGCCGCGGCGCCAGTCGGACGATACCCGCAAGATTGGCCCATTCCCAGGCCGCCAGCGCCACCACGCCACCGGTGAAGATCGCGAAGCCGCCGCCGTCCAGGCCGAACAGCCCGGCGACCATCAGCGGCCCCAGGATCGCGGCGGTGATGATGCGCTGCTTAAGCACCCCGGGCCTCGATCTGTTCCTGGGTCATCCCGAAGCGCCGCTGACGCCGGCAGTAATCGTTGAGTGCCGCATCGAAGGCATCCGCCGAAAAATCGGGCCACAACAGCGGCGAGAAATAGAACTCGGAGTAGGCCAGCTGCCAAAGCAGGAAGTTGGAGATACGCTGCTCGCCGCTGGTGCGAATGCACAGGTCGACCGGCGGCACGCGGCCTTGGTCGATCTCACGCTCGAGCAACTGCTCGTCGATCGCCTCGGCGGTGAGTTGGCCGGCCTCGACCCGCGCCGCCAGGCGTCGTGCGGCCAGGGCGATGTCGCGATGGCCGCCATAGTTGGCGGCGATTACCAGGTGTAGGCCGTGATTGTCGGCGGTCAGCGCCTCGGCGCGTTCGATGTGTTCCTGGATCGAACTCGAGAAGCGTTCGCGCTCACCGATCACGGTCAGGCGAATGTCGTGCTCATGGAGCTTTCTGACCTCGCGCTTGAGCGCCATCAGGAACAGTTCCATCAACGCGCTGACCTCGCTCGACGGGCGCTTCCAGTTCTCGCTCGAGAAGGCAAACAGCGTCAGTGTCTCGATGCCCCGCTCGGCCGCGCGTCGGATCACCGCGCGTACTGCCTCGACACCGGCACGATGACCGCGCGTGCCGGGCAGCCCGTGGGCACGCGCCCAACGGTTGTTGCCGTCCATGATGATCGCCACGTGGCGTGGCAGGTTGTCGGTCCGCTGTTGTGTCATGCTATCTCGCCTGGCGGGCGTAAGAGACGGGCGGCGCAATGCGCGCCGCCCGCTCCGGCTCAGACCTGCAGCAGGTCGTGTTCCTTGGCTTCCAGCAGCTTGTCGATCTCGGCGACATACTTGTCGGTCAGCTTCTGGATCGCCTCTTCACCCTGATGCTCATCGTCCTCGGTGATCGACTTGTCCTTGAGCAGCGCCTTGATGTCGCTGTTGGCATCGCGGCGTACGTTGCGCACCGCCACGCGAGCGTTCTCGGCTTCACCGCGGGCCTGCTTGATGTAGCCGCGACGGGTTTCCTCGGTCAGCGCCGGCATCGGCACGCGGATCACGCTGCCCGCGGTCGCCGGATTGAGTCCCAGGTCGGAGGTCATGATCGCCTTCTCGACCTTGGGCACCATCGACTTCTCCCACGGCACCACGGCCAGGGTGCGGGCATCCTCGACGTTGACGCTGGCCACCTGGTTGAGCGGCATCTGCGCGCCGTAGTACTCCACGGTGACCGAATCCAGAATCGTCGGATGGGCGCGCCCGGTGCGGATCTTGTGGAAGTTGGTCTGCAGCGACTCGAGAGTCTTCTTCATTCGCGCTTCGGCGTCTTGCTTGATGTCGTTGATCACGGTTTCAACCTCTGTCTATCAGCGTACCTTCCTTACCACCCACGACCAGGTTCAACAACGCCCCGGGCTTGGTCATGTCGAATACGCGCACCGGCATGTCATGGTCCCGTACCAGGCAAATGGCGGTCAAATCCATGACCCCCAGCTTGCGGTCGAGCACTTCATCGTAACCCAGTCGCTCGTACTTGACGGCATCCGAGTGACGCACGGGGTCCTTGTCGTAGACGCCGTCGACCTTGGTGGCCTTGATCACCACGTCGCCATCGATCTCGATGCCGCGCAGGCAGGCCGCGGAGTCGGTGGTAAAGAAGGGATTGCCGGTACCGGCGGAGAAGATCACCACGTCGCCCGAGGTGAGATAACGAATGGCGGTGCGTCGGTCGTAGTGCTCGACCACGCCGCTCATGGGGATCGCCGACATCACCCGCGAGCGGATGTTCGAGCGTTCCAGGGCATCGCGCATGGCCAGCGCGTTCATTACCGTGGCCAGCATGCCCATATGGTCACCGGTCACGCGTTCCATGCCCGCCGCATGCAACGCCGCGCCGCGGAACAGGTTGCCGCCGCCGATGACGATGCCGACCTGGACGCCGATGCCGACCAGTTGCCCGATCTCCAGTGCCATGCGGTCGAGCACCTTGGGGTCGATGCCGAACTCGCCATCGCCCATCAGCGCCTCGCCGGACAGCTTGAGGAGGATCCGCTTGTACTTTGATTTGTCGCTGCGCGGTGCGGACTTGTCGCTGCGCGGCGCGGACTTGTCGCTGCGCGGTGCGACGCTGACATTCGGGTCGGGAAGGGCGGGCATGGTGTCTCTCCTGGTAACAGCGGAAAAGTGGGCAGCCGGCGCTAGCGCCTAAAACCACCGGCCGGATACACAATGGCGTGCGCCGAAGCGCACGCCATGCAACAACCAGAAGTTAGGACCTCAGCTGCGACGAGCCTGTTCCATGACTTCCTTGGCAAAATCGACTTCTTCCTTCTCGATGCCTTCGCCGACCTCGAAGCGCGTGAAACCAACCACTTCACCGCCGTGCGACTTGACGTAGTCGGCCACCGAGGTGTTGGGGTCCTTGACGAACGGCTGCTCGGTCAGGCTAACCTCGGCCAGGTACTTCTTGAGACGGCCCTGGACCATCTTCTCGGCGATCTGCTCGGGCTTGCCGGCCATGTCCGGCTGGGCCAGGATGATCGCCTTTTCCTTGTCGAGCTGCTCCTGGGGCATGTCCTCGGGACGCGCCACCAGCGGGTTGATCGCCGCGACGTGCATGGCGACATCCTTGGCCGCGTCGGCATTGCCGCCCTTGAGCTGGGTCAGCACACCGATGCGACCGCTGTGCACGTAGGCGCCGACCACGCCATCGACCGGGGCCTCGACGACCACCGCGCGACGCACGCTGATGTTCTCGCCGATCTTCTGCACCAGCTGCTCGCGGGCGGTTTCCAGCTCGCCGTCCATCAGCGCGGCGACGTCTTCGCTTCTGGTCTCGAAGACCTTGGCGACGACTTTCTCGGCAAAGGCCTTGAAGTTGTCGTCACGGGCGACGAAGTCGGTCTCGGAGTTGACCTCGAGCATCACGCCGTAGCGGCCGTCGTCGGCGACGCGGGTCACCACCGCGCCTTCGGCGGCGGTACGACCGGCCTTCTTTGCGGCCTTGAGACCGGAGTTCTTGCGCAGGTCCTCGATCGCCCGCTCGATGTCGCCGTCCGCCTCGGTGAGCGCCTTCTTGCACTCCATCATGCCGAGCCCGGTGCGTTCCCGCAGTTCCTTGACCAGCGATGCGCTGATAGCTGCCATGGTGAATACCTCTGAAAATTGTCGACGTCGAATGACGTAAGCAAAGTTGGCGCTCGGCGCGTCGGGTTCTACCAATCCCGGCGCGCCGAGCCAAGCCTGATAGTCGGAGCCTGGCCCCCATCGGCCTGCCCGGACGGCTTCGCCGCGCGGGCGGGCCCGCTATCGATCACTCGGCGACTTCGTTGCTCTCGGTAGGGTTGCTCTCGATGCTCTCGGTTACCTCGACGAACTCGTCGGGACGGCCTTCCTTCGCCTTGGCGCTGGCATCGGCGATCGCCTGCACGTAGATCTGGATGGCGCGGATCGAGTCGTCGTTACCGGGGATGACGTAATCGACGCCATCGGGGTTCGAGTTGGTATCGACCACGCCGATCACCGGAATGCCCAGCTTGTTGGCTTCGTTGATCGCGATGCGCTCATGGTCGACGTCGACCACGAACAGCGCGTCGGGCAGGCCGCCCATATCCTTGATGCCGCCCACGCTGCGCTCGAGCTTGTCCTGCTCGCGGGTGGCCATCAGCACTTCTTTCTTGGTCAGCTTGGCGAAGGTGCCATCTTCGTGCATGGCTTCCAGCTCGCGCAGACGCTTGATGGACACGCGGATGGTCTTGTAGTTGGTCAGCATGCCGCCCAGCCAGCGATGATTGACGAACGGCTGACCGGCACGCTGGGCCTCTTCCTTGATGATCTTGCTGGCCGCACGCTTGGTGCCGACGAACAGGATCTTGTTGTTGGAAGCGGCCATCTTCTCGACCACGGCGGCGGCGTCGTTGATCGCCGGCAGGGTGTGCTCGAGGTTGATGATATGGATCTTGTTGCGTGCGCCGAAGATGAACTTGCTCATCTTCGGGTTCCAGTACTTGGTCTGGTGCCCGAAGTGGGCGCCTGCCTTGAGCAGGTCACGCATATTGACTTGCGCCATGGGAATGACTCCTGATGTATCGGGTTAGGCCTCCATGCACCCCATGGATCCGACCGCGACGAGTGTTCCGCCGACGGCACCCGGGACCATGTGTCGGTGCATGTGTGTTTTTCAAGGCATTGATTGCTTGTCGCCTGACGCCGCGCTCTGAAGCCGTGCTCGGCAGATGCAATGTCGAGACGGAGCGCCAAGGCGGAGTACGGTTTGCAGTCAAGCGCGCGGCTTTATACCATAGATGACCGCCAAGATGAAGCCGGCCGGGCCTTTCAGGCCGACTCGCGGCCCCATTTCCCGACCCGAGATTCCATGAACGTCCCGATCAATACCCCCGACGATATCGAGAAGCTGAAGATAGCCGGACGCTGCGCCGCCCAGGTGCTCGAGATGATTGCCGAGCATGTCCGTCCGGGCGTCTCGACCGGCGAGATCGACAAGCTGTGCCAGGATTATCTTGAGCAGGAATTGGGCTGCACATCGGCCACCATCGGCTATCACGGTTACCAGCACGCCACCTGCATCTCGCTCAACCACGTGGTGTGTCATGGCATTCCCGACTTCGGCAAGCTTTTGAAGAACGGCGACATCTTCAATATCGACGTCACCGTGATCAAGGACGGCTATTACGGCGATACTAGCCGCATGTTCGTGGTCGGCGAGAACATCAAGGGCGAACGCCTCTCGCAGATCACTCAGGAGTGCCTTTACAAGTCGCTGGCAATCGTCAAGGAGGGCGCCCGGCTGTCCGACATTGGCAAGACGATCCAGGCCCATGCCGAAGCCAACGGCTACAGCGTGGTGCGCGACTTCTGCGGGCACGGTATCGGCAAGAACTTCCACGAGGAACCGCAGGTACTGCATTATGACGGCTACGACCAGCATAACGACCTGATCCTCAAGGAAGGCATGTGCCTGACCATCGAGCCGATGATCAATGCCGGCAAGTACCAGACCAAGGTGCTCAAGGATGGCTGGACGGCGGTCACCCGCGACAAGAGCCTGTCGGCGCAGTGGGAGCATACGCTGGTGGTCACCAGGGGCGGCTGCATCGTCACCACGGTGCGCCACGACGAGGACCTGTCGTTTCTCGACGGCTGACCGCCGTCTTCGTTGACCCGCCCTTCGTCGCCGCCTGGAGAGTCGTTTCGCATGCTGCTGCATCACTACCGCTTCGTGGCCGACGACAGCCTGTTTGACGTCGCCGACTTTCGCGCCGAACTCGACACCGGTCGCCCGCCGGTCCCGCTGTACAAGCAGGCGCTGGGCGACATCCAGACGCGCCTCGACGCACGCTTTCGCGACGGCGCCGACATCCGCGACCTGATCCACGGACGGGCCTGGTGCCTCGATCGGCTGCTCGAGACGGCTTGGACCCGCCACCCCTGGCCCGATGCCGGCGTCGCGCTGCTCGCGGTGGGGGGCTACGGTCGCGGCGAGCTGCACCCGCATTCCGACATCGACCTGCTGCTGCTGCTCGAGCACGACGACGACGCCCCCTATCGCGAGCCGCTGACTGCCTTCATCACCTTTCTCTGGGACATCGGTCTGGAGATCGGCCACAGCGTGCGCTCGCTGGCCGATTGCGAACGCGAGGCGCGCGCCGATGTCACGGTCATCACCAACCTGCTGGAGACGCGCACCCTGGCCGGCGCCGAGCGTCTTCGCGAGGCCATGGCCGAGCGCCTGTCGAGCCATCACATGTGGCCGCCGGCTCAGTTCTTCGAAGCCAAATGGCAGGAGCAGATTGCCCGTCACTACAAGCACAACAACTCCGAGTACCAGCTCGAGCCCAATCTCAAGAGCTCTCCCGGCGGGTTGCGCGACATCCAGATGATCGGTTGGGTGGCCAAGCGCTATTTCGGCCCGCTGCGTTACGAGGACGTCGTCGCCCAGGGCTTCATGAACGACGCCGAGCTGCAGATCCTCAGCCAGGGCCAGGCTTTCCTGTGGCAGGTCCGCTACGCCCTGCATACCCTCACCGGGCGCGCCGAGGATCGTCTGCTATTCGACCATCAGCGCGCCATCGCCGAGCTGTTTGGCTTTCACGACAGCCACCAAGGTCTCGGCGTCGAGCAGTTCATGAAGCGCTACTACCGGCATGTCACCGCGCTGGCCGGGCTCAACGACATGCTGCTGCAGCATTTCGACGAGATGATCCTGCGCGGCGACGAGGCGCTCGAGATCCAGCCACTCAACGCCCGCTTCGAGATTCGCGGCGGCTACATCCAGGCGCGCCACCCCGGCGTCTTCCGCCGTCGTCCCGCCGCACTGCTCGAGCTGTTCCTGCTGATGGCCCAGCACCCCGGCATCGAGGGCGTGCGCGCCGAGACCATCCGCCTGATCCGCGATCACCGCCACATGATCGACGAGGCCTTCCGCGACGACCTGCGCCACCAGAGCCTGTTCATGGAACTGCTGCGCAGCGGCGGCAACGTGCCGCGCCAGCTGCGGCGCATGAACCGCTACGGCATCCTCGGCAAGTACCTGCCCGAGTTCGGCCAGGCGGTGGGGCTGATGCAGCACGACCTGTTCCACCTGTACACCGTCGACGCCCACACCCTGCGCCTGCTCAAGTTCATCCAGCGCTTCCGCGAGACCGCCGGGCGCGAGGACTTTCCGGTCGCCGCCACGCTGATCCATCAGTTGCCCAAGCTCGAGCTTCTATGGATCGCCGGGCTCTATCACGACATCGGCAAGGGCCACGGCGGCGATCACTCGCTGATCGGCGCCCAGTACGTCGCCGAGTTCGGCGAGCGTCACGGCCTGTCGCCCCGCGACACCCGGCTGGTCGCCTGGCTGGTCGAGCACCACCTGCTGATGTCCAAGACCGCCCAGAAGCGCGACATCTCCGATCCCGAGGTGATTCGCGAGTTCGCCCACCAGATGCGCGACGAGGTGCATCTCGATTATCTCTACGTGCTCACCGTCGCCGACATCACCGCCACCAATCCCTCGCTGTGGAACGGCTGGCGCGCCGCGCTGCTGCGCCAGCTGCATGGCGAGACCAAGCGCGCCCTGCGCCGCGGCCTGGAAAACCCCATCGACCGCGACGACTGGGTCCGCGAGACCCGCGCCGAGGCACTCGGCCTGCTGCGCACCCTGGGCGCCGACGTCGCCCGGGTCGAGGTGCTGTGGGACACCCTCGGCGACGACTACTTCATGCAATACACGCCCAGCGAGATCGTCTGGCAGACCCAGGGCATCCTCGCCCACGCCGGCTCCGAGCTGCCGCTGGTGCTGGTCAGCGCGCCCGCCGAGGACACCAGCGAAGGCGGCACCAAGGTGTTCATCCATACCCGCTCGGTGGACGATCTGTTCGCCGCCACCGCCGCGGCCATGGACCAGCTCGACCTGTCGATCCACGATGCACGCATCGCCACCTCGAGCAACGACTGGACGCTCAACACCTTCATCGTGCTCGACGACGCCAACGAGCCGATCCGGGAAGCGGCGCGGCTCGAGCGCATGCGCGCGTACCTGGTCGAGGAGCTCGACGATCCCGACGACTACCCGCAGATCGTCAATCGCCACACCCCGCGCCAGCTCAAGCACTTCCGCGTGCCCACCCAGGTACTGATCGAACAGGACCCGGCCAACGCGCGGACCATGCTCGAACTGATCGCCCCCGACCGCCCGGGGCTGCTGGCGCGGGTCGGGCGGATCTTCATGGAGCAGCACATCGCGCTGTCGGCGGCCAAGATCGCCACCCTCGGCGAGCGCGTCGAGGACGTGTTCTTCATCACCGACAAGAACGGCGAGCCGCTCATCGACCCCGAACGCCAGGCGGCGCTGCGCGAACGGCTGCGCGAGATGCTGAGCGTTTGACACAACCCGACAAAAAAGGCCAGACAAAGCACTCGTCCATAGGAATAGGGTAACAAAGCAAAAATAAGGGCAAACTGGTGAAAAATTACCCCATTGAAGCTATTATGCTCCCCTTCCAATAAGGGGGCGGCATGCATTCACTTTCACCTGAATTTCTGGATAGGCTGCGCTATGACGGCTTGCAACTTGCCACCTTGCGTACGCTAGGAGAGCATCGCGGAAAGCAACAACTATTCACCATTCAGTCACCGGAAGTGCTACGTGATCTCAAACAAGTGGCAGTCATCGAGTCAGCTGAATCTTCTAACCGCCTCGAAGGCGTCGTAGTAAAGCCCAGTCGGCTCAAACCCTTGATAGTACGCAACGCTACGCCTAAAAGCCGCTCCGAGCAGGAACTGGCGGGTTACCGCGATGCGCTGGCACTGATTCATGAATCGGCAAGCGATATGCCCCTTTCCGTGGGAGTCGTCAGACAACTGCACGCCCTTCTCTACCGCTATATGCCGCAGGATGGCGGGAATTGGAAAGCAACCAACAATGACATCATCGAGAAAGGGCCTGATGGCAGCAGTCGTGTTCGCTTCCAGCCAGTCGCCGCGCACCTAACCCCCATGGCCATGAACAAGCTAGTGGATTGCTACCAACATGCCCTGGATCGTCATTTGGCCGACCCTCTCGTACTGGTCCCACTCACCATCCTGGACTTTCTCTGTATTCACCCTTTTCCAGACGGCAACGGACGTATGGCCAGATTGCTGACACTCGTACTGCTCTATCATTTCGATTATGACGTGGGTCGCTTCATCAGCCTGGAGCGTATAATCGAGGAATCCAAGGAGAGCTACTACGAAACCCTCGAAACCAGTTCCCAGGGCTGGCACGAAGGCCAACATAACGCCCGTCCCTGGCTCGACTACTTTTGGGGCGCTCTGCTGCGCGCCTATAAGGAGTTTGAAGCGCGTGTCGGCACCATTGACAACAGCCGGGGGAATAAAAGCGATCGGGTTCGTGCCGAAGCGCTTAATCGCACCCTACCTTTTTCGATCTCCGAACTGGAAGAGAGTTGTCCCGGCATTAGCCGCGATACCGTGCGCCTAGTACTACGAGCACTGAAAGCCGAAGGGCTAGTCAAACCGACGGGGAAAGGCCGGGGCGCAAAATGGATAAACATACAGTAAAATGATATTCAACCACGTCTCAGCTTGTTACCGAACACTTTTGGACAACCATGACCGCACCGATCCAAGCCTTCGACCAGTTACGCCGCTTCCTCAAGGACATGTTCCAGTTCGAGGCCCACGACCTGGACTTCGGCATTTACCGCATCACGCGCTTGAAGCGTCAATTCATCCAGTCTTTCATCGATGGCGAAGCGGACAACAGCCTGCGCAGTACCGTCAATCACGCCCTGGGTAGCGTACATAACAGTCAGAGCGAAACCGCACGCCACTGGCTGGCGGCCTTTGCCGCCCAATTCGGTGACATGGGCCGTCCGCTCTGGCAGGCCGTGGTTGAAAACCCCGACGATGAAAATGCGCAAACCCACTTTAGGAGCTTGTTCACCATGCCGGTGCTCAGCGATGAGCAGCGCGAACAGGCCGAAGCCCAGCTGACCAACTTCCTCGAGACCCGCCAGCTCTCTGCCGAACAGCTGGAAACCAAGGTCTACAACCACCTGCTCAACTTCTTCGAGCTGTACTACCAGAACGGTGACTTCGGCTACAACACCCGCGCCACCAGCGCCTTCAAGGTGCCCTACGAAGCCGATTACGATGGCTCGGACACCTTGTTCCATTGGAAGCACAAGGACAGCTACTACATCAAGACCGGCAACGGCTTTCACAGCGTACGCTGCCAGGTCGCCGGCCAGTGGCTGGAATTCCGCCTGGCCAGCGGCGGCGATGAAGACGCCGAAACCAGCGAGCGCAACAACAACAAGGACATCAACCACAAGCATTACCGCTTGACGGGCATTCACCCCGTTGCCGAGCAAGATGCCGAAGGCAATGAAAAAACCGTCTGGCAGGTGCGCTTCATCCTGGCGACCAGCCCCACCCCCAAGATCGAGCTGTACACTCGCCTATGGCAGGACGTTTTCCAGAGCGGCGACGACCTCACATCCTACCTGCACAAGAAGCCCGGCAAGAGCGACCCCGAACCCGGCAAGCCCGTTTTCAATGACCTGACCGACGACTTCGACAAGAGCGACGGGGGCCAGGTCAAGGGCATCGGCCAGCTGCGCCTCAAGTTTGATAAGTACATCGAAGAGCTGGCCAAGCGCAGCGAGTTCGCCGATCTGGGCGGCAATGCCGGCGAGCGCCAGCAGGAGCTGGCGCAGGACTGGATTGCGAGCGCCCTGTGGCAAATCGACCGCAACCTCAACAAGTTCTATGTCGGCAACGATTCCGATTATTTCATCCACAAGGACCTGCAGGGCTTTCTCACCCGTGAGAAAAGCCGCTTCATCAAGCAGGTGATCTTCTCGGATCTGGATGCGCTATTGCATGCCGGCGAGGATAACGCCACCCCCGTGATTGCCCGCGCTTTCAACCAGGTCGCGGACACCTTGATCGGTTTCCTCGCCGCCATCGAGAATTTCCAGAAGGGCCTGTTCGAGCTGAAGAAGAAGGTCGTCGATACCCACTACCTGATTTCCGTGGGCAAGATCCCCTCACGCCTCCACGAGCGGATATTCGCCAATTCCGCCCAGCGCGAGGAATGGCGCGATACGTTCAAGGTTGACCTCGGTAGCGCGACCGAGCTGGTCGAACATCCCAATTTGGTGGTCGATACCCACTTTTATCGTGAAAGCGACCCGGCCTTTCAGGATGACCTACTCAGCCTGTCCGAATTCGACGACCTCGACGAGCAGACCGATGGCTTGCTGATCGCCTCAGAAAACTGGCAGGCGCTGAATCTGCTGCAGGAGAAATTCCGCGAGCAGATCAAGTGCGTCTATATCGACCCGCCCTATAACACCGGCGGCGATGGCTTTTTGTATAAGGACAGCTTCCGGCATTCGAGCTGGGCGAGCATGATGCATGACCGGCTAGCGCTGGCGCATACCGCCCTCAGGCAGGACGGCGTTATCTTTTCGAGCATCGACCATCGTGAGCGCAATAGCCTGCAACACTTGCTTGACGAGCGTTTCGACAATGCCAACCAGGTGGAGGAGCTGATCTGGGCGCAGAATACCAACGACAATCGCGCTCCGGCCTACTCCACCAATCATGAATATGTGCTGGCCTACGCCAGAAATAAAGCAGCTGCCACGGCCGGGACGCGCATGTTCCGCGAAACGCGCCCCGGCTACGCCGAAATCACCGAGTTACTGGAAGAGATGCAAGGCGATTACCCAGCGCCCGCCACGGTCGAGTCCGCTATCAAGGGGCTGATGGAGCAACACAAGGAAGAGTACAAAAAAGAACTGGAAAGTGTTGGCCTGACCTATAGCAAGGAGACCCAGAAACAGGACCCTTGGCGCGGCATCTACAATTACCGCCGCGTGGAATACCGCACACCGGAAGGGCGCTATGTATCTCCAGAAAAGGCCGAGGCGCAAAAAGCCGTACTTTGGGCTTGGCGTGAAGCTGATGCTTCTGCGCCACCCAAAGATGATGCGCGTAAAATCACCGATCCCGGCGATCCTAACTACCGCTTCTATCGGCCAGCCCATCCGCTAACAGGCAAGCCCTGCAATTATCCCAATGGTGGCTGGCGGCTGCGCTTCGCTCCCGATCCGGACGATCCTCGCAAGGACTCCTTTCAGGCACGTCACGAGGATCATCGCATCGTCTGGGGCGAGAATGATAAGAAAGTGCCCCAGCTTAAACGCTTTCTGCACGAAGTCGGTAGCAATGGCAGCGAGGACGATGGCGGTCTATCGGTTCCCAAGTCGGTTTTTCATGATTACACCGATGGCGCCAAACAGATAGAAAGTTTATTTGGCGAGAAAGGCGTGTTTCGCTTCCCCAAGCCCACCACGCTGATGGGGCGTTTCTTCGAACAGACCACCGATGCCGGTGACTGGGTGGCCGACTTTTTTGTCGGCTCCGGTACCAGCGTTCATGCGCTGTTGCGTCTCAACAAAGAGCATGGCGATCAGCAGAAGCGACACTTTATGGCTGTGGAAATGGGCGACTACATCGACAAGGTGGTCAAGGCTCGCACCAAACGAGTCATGTTCTCGCTGAATTGGAAAGCCGGCGAGCCCGTTAACGAGAACGGCCTGCGTCATCTGGTAAAAATCCAGAGCTTCGAACAATACGAAGACCTGCTCGACAACTTGGCACTGGACGATAGCGGCCAGCCGCGTACGCATTGGGATGAATCCGCGCTACCCCAACAGATTCCGGTCAACTACCTGTTCCGTCCCGAACACAACAGTCTTTCCAGCTCGCTGGATGTTTCCCGGCCGTTCAGCCAAACGCTGCGCATCGGCAAGGCCCGCGAAGAAAAACCCATCGACCTGATGGAAACCTGGTGCTATTTGCAGGGCTACTGGGTCAAGTCGCGCCGCGTGTATCGCCCTGACACCCACCCAGATCTCGACCGGCAGTATCTGGCCGTGGAAACCACCCACGGCACGCTGGTGGTGTTTCGCGATATCGATCCCGCCGAAGACGACACCACCAACCTGCACGCCATCCTCGCCCACTATGCCGACGCTCAGGGCGTCAGCCGCATTCAGCGCCTGGAGCTGAACTTCGATGCCGACCTGCGCCGGCTGGAGCTCGACACCTACCTGATTCAGGCCAGCGACTTCTTGCGGGGGGCACAATGGAGCTAAAACTCTACAACCATCTCAAGCACGAGCTGCTGGGCGAGTTTTCCGCGCGTGCCGAAGGGCATGAACGCGACTATCAGAAACAGGTGGAAAGCTTCGCCTCGCGCCAGAGCAGCGGCCTGCCCAAGCCGATGGGGCGCAAGATTCAGAAGTGGCTGAACGACTACAACCAGCTGCTTTCGCGCCCCTTTACTCTACGCTATTACCAGATTTTGGCGCTGTATTTCACCGAGCATGTGCTGGAGCAAAAGCGCGCCGGCAAGAGTTTTGCCGAGCAAAAAGCGCTGGCGTACTGGATGGCCACCGGCAGCGGCAAGACGCTGCTGATGCATCTCAATATTCTGCAATACATCGCACACATTGGCGGCGGCGCAGCCTTCGACGAGTTGCAGATCATCCTGACCACGCCGGGCGTCAACCTGATCGAGCAGCATGAGCGCGAGCTGGGCGAAGTGGTCCGCCAGCTGAACCGCCTGTACAACAACCGCATCAAGCTCACGGTCGCCACCACCGGCGCGCTACTCAACAAGGAACCCGGTTTCTTCAACATGCCGGACAGCACCCGGCTGTTCCGCCTGGTGCTGGTGGATGAGGGCCATATCGGCCTGGCCAGCGGCGGCAAGGAGGTCGGCGCCTTCAAGCAACTGCGTCAGGAACTGCTCAAGCCGGATAACGCTTTTCTGTTCGAATACTCGGCAACCTATCACGGTATCAGCGATACGCATGTGCGCGACTACGAAGAACAGATCGTCTACGACTACAACTATTACCGCTTCTTCAAGGATGGCTACGGCAAGGACTACGCCCTGCAGAGCCTGGCCGACGATCGCTTCGCCGATACCGGCAAGGGCGATGCCGCCTTCTTCGCCAGCACCTTCGATACCCTGCGTGAAAAACTCACCGCGCATGAGCACTTGACCGTCAGCCAGGCGCATGGCGCCGGCGAGCTGCCCTTCGCCGGGCATTTCCCCGACAAGCCGCTGCTGGCCTACATGGGCAATACGGTGGAAGACCCCAGAAAGGAAGGCACCGCCAAGGACGAAGTTTCGGACATTCGCCGCTTCGTGGTCTGGCTCGCGCATCTCGATGCCACCGATCGCGAGGCCTATTCCCCCATCTTCAACGACCAGCACAGCGGCAAGCTGACCCTGACCCGCTCGCCGGGCGTGGCCGATGAGATCTGGCTGTCCTGGGGCGATGGTCAATACTGGGGGTTGATCAACGTCGGCAACGGCGACAAGTTCTTCAAGGAGTGTGAGGCGCACCCGCAGTTGCATGACGCCAATGGCGAGCCGCGGGTGACATTGAGCAAGGCGCCGATCGTCAATGCGCGCTATCACTTCGACGCCATCGATGACGTGGGCTCGCCGATCAATGTGCTGGTCGGCAGCCGCAAGTTCGCCGAGGGCTGGAACTGCTTTCGGGTATCGATCATCGGTCTGATCAACCTCGGCTCGAGCAAGGGCAACAAGATCATCCAGATCTTCGGGCGTGGCGTGCGCCTGAAAGGCCTGCGCGGGGATGGCAAGCGTCGCCATCAAGAACACTGCACCGATTATGCGGCGCTGGTGGCGGACGATACGCCGGATAGCCAACTGCGCCGCCTGGAGACCTTGAACGTCTACAGCCTCAACCGGTCATGGCTGGAAGTCTTTCTCAAAGCACTGGAAAAAGACCTGCCGGCGATTGCCGGGCCTTACAGCCTCGAGGTGAAGCCCGCCGTCGTGCAGGTGGGCACGCACAAGCAAAAACGTGCGCCGTTGGCGTTCACCGAGTATCAACACAAGCTGCATACCTTCAAGGTAGGACGTGCCGATTTCGATTCGCCCTTGCGCATCACGCTGAACGCCGCGACGCATGAATGGCATTGGCACTATTTTCAGCGAGACGGATTTCAGCAAGGCGGGTTTCAGCAAGACGGATTTCAGCGAGACGGAACGCAGCAAGGCGATGTATTCAGCGGCCGGCTGGCCAACCCCGGTTTCAGCCTCGATTACCGTGCGGACCGCAGCCAACCGGGCCACAACCTGGTGGCTAGCCTGAAAGCGTGCCTCGCGGACCAGGCGCTGTTCGTCTCCAGCGATTGGCTGCAAACCCGCCTGCGGATCTGGTGTAGCCAGCAACGTGTGCAGCTGTATGTGAACCATGACGGCGCCAGCCAGCCTCTTACCCTGGCGGCGCTGCTCGCGCCGACCAAGGAAGTGCTTTACGACCAGCCACTGAGCGAGCGCAACTGGCCGGTCATCGAGCGCCTGCTGGAAGAGGTGCAGCGCGATTTGCTGGAAAAGATGTTCCACAAGGTGCGTTATGACATCGACAGGCGTCAGTATCGTTTTGAGACCGTACGCCAGAATGCGCCGGACGCGCGCGGCGATTTTATCGATCGCTACACCCTGACTTATGAGTTCGCGGACCAGACGCAGAAGGTCGCCTTCGAGAACGATGCCTCACTGAACCAGCAGATTCAGCTCGATCTCGAGGAAGCCCAAGGCGATTACCATATATACGAGCCGCTACTCGGCGAAGCCGCCGATACGCTACTCAAGAAGCATAAACTCAAGCGTATCGGCATATCGCCGGACAGCCTCAACGCGGGCGAGCGCAAATTCCTTCGCGACATCCTGGCGTTCATCGACGTCAACTATCCCCGCGACCATCGCGAGTTTTACCTGATGCGCAACGTCGAGTCGCTGCGCTCGATCGGCATCTATCTGGAAGGCGAAACCCGCGTTTTCTATCCCGATTTCGTGCTCTGGATCGTCGATGACAAGGCCAACAGAACCACGCTGGCCCTGTTCGACCCCAAGGGCCAGACCGGCATCGTCAAGGAGGACGATCTCGGCCTGAAGGGTGTAGATGGCATGAACGACAAGGTGCGTGTCGCCACCAGTGGCCAGCTCGTCGAGCTGGCAAAACAACTGCAAGGCCGGACGGAGCGAAAGTGGTCCATCCATTCATTCATCCTACTACGCGATAAGTCGCCGCTGGGGCGCTGGAAAGGCTCTTCGCCGACCGATAAGGAAATGGAACTAGCCGAAGACATGATCAAACGCGGTGTATTGCGTCTGGATTGGCATGGAAAAAACGAATCGGGGCACGCTTCTGCCACGCTTCGCGATGGCGACTCGTACTTGAGCCGAATTTTCGCTCAGCTCCTGGCATGACATGCACGGCCGGCGCATTTGAGGGGAACCCCACGGCTTGCCTATAATCGGTGGCTTCGCGCCCCACGGCACCCATGACAAGACAATCCTGCCCTGGCGCCGACGCATCCACGCTTCCCACGAGCGACACGTTCGACCCGCTCTCGAATCAGGACCGACCCGGCCCATGAACACGTTATACGGCATCAACAACTGCGACAGCTGCCGCAAGGCGCGCAAGGCCCTCGAGGCGCGGGGCATCGATTACCGCTATCACGACCTGCGCGACGACGGCCTCGACCGCGAACGGCTGACACGCTTTCTGGCCATGGCCGAACTGGCCACGCTGCTCAATACCCGCAGCACCACCTGGCGCGGTCTGGACGGCGCCGACCAGCAGGCGGCCCGTGACGACGACGAGCACGCCGCCGCGCTGATCCTCGCCCAGCCGACACTGCTCAAGCGACCGCTGCTCGATACCGGCGAACGGCTGCTGGTCGGCCTGCCGCGCGACGGCTATGCCGGTCTCGACGACTCGGCGTGAGCGCAGCCGCCCGACCCACGCACTTTCTACTTTCTTACGATATTTTCAGGAGAATCGCATGCTGAGTTTCGCACTCGGAATCGGCAACCAGAACACCCAGGGCGACTGGCTCGACGTCTACTACCCGGCGCCGCTGTTCCAGCCGGAAAGCGCGCTGGCGGAGGCCGCCCGCGAGGCGCTCGACGCTCCCGCCGGCAACGCCGTGGTGAGCTTTTTGCCCGAGCACTGCGGCAAGCTGGCCGAGGCCCTCAAGGCCGCCGGCAATGCCGAACAGGCCGAGCTCGCCACCTCGCTGGCGGCCAGCCGGCGACCGTTGGTGGCGACCTTCATCGAGACCGACCAGCCGCCCTCGAGCGCGCCGGAGGTGTATCTCAAGCTGCATCTGCTGTCGCACCGCCTGGTAAAACCCCACGGCGTCGACCTGACCGGCATGTTCGGCCTGCTGCGCAACATCGCCTGGACCAACGAGGGCCCCATCGACATCGAGGAGCTGCCCGCCCGGCGCCTCAAGGCGCGCCTCGAGGGCCGTTCGCTGTCCGTGGACTGTGTCGACAAGTTCCCCAAGATGACCGACTACGTGGTACCCACGGGCATTCGCATCGGCGACACCGCACGGGTGCGCCTGGGCGCCTATCTCGGCGAGGGCACCACGGTGATGCACGAGGGCTTCGTCAACTTCAATGCCGGCACCGAAGGCCCGGGGATGATCGAAGGCCGCGTCTCGGCGGGGGTGATGATCGGCAAGGGCTCGGATCTCGGCGGCGGCTGCTCGACCATGGGTACGCTGTCCGGCGGCGGCAACATCGTCATCAAGGTCGGCGAGGGTTGCCTGATCGGCGCCAATGCCGGGATCGGCATCCCGCTGGGCGATCGCTGCACCGTCGAGGCCGGGCTGTACATCACCGCCGGCACCAAGGTCGCGGTACTCGACGATCAGGGCCAGGAAGTCGAGAAGCTGGCGGCCCGCGAACTGGCCGGCCAGAGCGACCTGCTGCTGCGGCGCAACTCGCTCAACGGGCGTGTCGAATGCCTGACCAACAAGAGCGCCGTGGCGCTCAACGAAGCGCTGCATGCCCACAATTGATCCGTGGCGCCCCGACCGGGCGCCCCAACCGCCGCTATCCGGAACCGCCATGTCCACGTCCGCCACTGCCGCGACCCGCCAGCCCCTGTCAGCGACGCTGGAGCTGGCCATCGAGCTGATGCGCCGCGTCTCGGTGACTCCCGACGATGCCGGCTGCCAGGCGCTGATGATCGAGCGCCTCGAGCGTCTCGGCTTCAGCATCCAGCGATTGGCCTTCGGCGATGTCGATAACTTCTGGGCGGTGCGCGGCCACCACGGCCCGGTGCTGGCCTTCGCCGGCCACACCGACGTGGTGCCCAGTGGCCCCGAGGCGCAGTGGCACACGCCGCCGTTCGAGCCGTACATCAACGAGGCCGGCGAGCTGTGCGGGCGCGGCGCCGCCGACATGAAGGGCAGTCTGGCGGCGATGCTCACCGCGGTGGAGCGCTTCGTCGCCGCGCACCCCGAGCACCCGGGACGGCTGGCGTTTCTGATCACCTCCGACGAGGAGGGCCCCGCCATCGACGGCACCCGGGCGGTGGTCGAGCACCTGCGCGAGGCCCACGAACGGCTGGATTACTGCATCGTCGGCGAGCCCTCGTCCAGCGAGCGGCTCGGCGACACCGTCAAGAACGGCCGGCGCGGTTCGCTGGGCGGCGTGCTGCACGTCAAGGGCGTGCAGGGCCATGTCGCCTATCCGCACCTGGCGCACAATCCGATCCACGCCACGGCACCGGCGCTGGATGCGCTGTGCCGCGAACACTGGGACGACGGCAACGCCTTCTTCCCCGCCACCAGTTTTCAGATCTCCAACCTGCGCGCGGGCACCGGCGCGAGCAACGTGATTCCCGGCGAACTGGAAGTGGTGTTCAATTTCCGCTACTCCACCGAGGTCACCCATCAGCAGCTGCGCGAACGCGCCGAGGCGATTCTCGACGCCCACGGCCTCGACTATCGGCTCGACTGGACGCTCAACGGCGAACCGTTCCTGACCGCCCGGGGCGAGCTGATCGAGGCGGTGCTCGCCGGGGTCAATGACGCCACCGGCGAGACGCCGGCGCTGTCGACCGCCGGCGGCACCTCGGATGGCCGTTTCATCGCCCAGCTGGGCAGCCAGGTGGTCGAGCTCGGCCCGCTCAACGCGACCATCCACAAGGTCAACGAACGCGTGCGCGCCGCCGATCTCGATACCCTGAGCCAGGCCTACGAAGCGATCATCAAACGGCTGTTCACCTGAGGTTCGCCATGCAACGCTATCCCGACATCGAGATCTACCTGGCCGACGCCTCGCTCGAACGCCTCAATGCCTGGCTCGGCTCGCAACTCGATGCCGCGCCGCTGGTGCCCGCCGGCAAGCGCAAGTGGCGCGGCAAGGGCCATCGCGAGGGCGCGCTGGTGCCGATCCTGCTGGTCGAGAACGCCGCCGACGGCTTCGCCAGCCTGTGGTTCGACAGCGTCGCCACCCCCTGGCCGCGCGACATCGACTGCGCCCGCGCGGCGGTCGCCGCACTGGCCTGCGAGGTACGCTGCTCGCTGGGCGGCTGGCAGCCGGGCGACGACCCCGATCGTTTCTGGCAGGTCTGTCCCGACGGTCACGAGGGTGCCATTACCTGGCCGGATTCCGGCCAGTAGCATCGACACGCAAACGCCCCGGCCGGCACGAGCCGACCGGGGCGTCCGGTCATACGCGGGAGCGCCGCGTTCAGGTGATGACGGTCACGTCGTCGGCCTGCAGGCCGCGCTCGTTGTTGATCACGTGATAGCGCACCTTCTGACCCTCGGCCAGGGTCCGGTGACCCTTTCCGCGAATCGCCCGGAAGTGCACGAACACGTCTTCCCCGTTGTCGCGGGTGATGAAGCCGTAGCCTTTGTTGACGTTGAACCACTTCACCTCGCCCATCTCGCGATCGTCGTTCTCGATCTCGGCAAGGTTGACGAGCTGCGGGGTGAGGCTGTGCACGGCAAGGGTGGCGACCAGCAGGATCAGAAACACCGCCACCGCGCTGGCAACATAGATGCGTTCGATGCCATCCAGGGTCAACGCTTGTTCGAGGGCCCCGGTCAGGGCGCCGTCGACCAGCGATGCAAACAGGGCAATCAACAGCGGGGCAGGAGCGGCAAGCAGGAGACTGATGAGACTACAGCGGAGTAATACCTTTCGATTCATGGACCTCGGACTCTCTTGTTGTGCTGACAATGACGGCCTGACGCCACGCGTGCGACGGGCGGTGCTTCGAAGAGCGATCGTTGCGAAGCGTGATGATTCCAAGCTCAACTATTATTCGAAACGTCGGCGAGTGCCGATGGGTTTCGAACATAGGGTAAGGTGTCGCGATGAACGGCAACACACAGCGGAGCGATTCTAGCATGATCGAAAATGACACGCTCACCCGCCTGGAGGCGCGCCTCGAAGCGCTGGAGAGCCGCCTGGCCTATCAGGAGCACTGGCTCGACACCCTCGACCAGGCCCTCGCCGGCCAGGCTCAGCGACTCGATCGCCTGGAGCGGGTCAACGCGCTGATGCAGCAGCGCCTGCGCGATCAGCACCAGACCCTTGCAGCGCTCGATGCACCGGGTACCAGCGACGCGGACGAGCGCCCCCCGCATTATTGAGATTGATGCCAGCGGCTGCTGCAAACGCGACACCCCCGCGGGCAAGCCGGCGGGGGTCAGGTGCTTCGCAGCAGGACTTTCGAAGCCCGGTGCCGTCGCGTGGCTAGTCGAGCCCCTCCTAATCGAGCCCCTCAAGATAGCGCTCGACGTCCAGCGCCGCCATGCAGCCGCTGCCCGCCGAGGTGATCGCCTGACGATAGACGTGATCCATCACGTCGCCGGCGGCGAACACGCCGGGCACGCTGGTCGCGGTGGCATTGCCCTCGAGCCCCGAACGCACCCGAATATAGCCATTGGCCATCTCCAGCTGGCCCTCGAAGATGCCGGTGTTGGGCGTGTGGCCGATGGCGATGAACACCCCCGGGGCGGAAAGCTCGCGCTGGCTGCCGTCGAGGGTCGAGCGCAGGCGTACCCCGGTCACCCCGGTGTTGTCGCCCAGCACTTCCTCGACCACCTGGTTCCATTCGACGGCGATGTTGCCGGTGTCGACCTTCTCGAACAGCTTGTCCTGCAGGATCTTCTCGCCGCGCAGGCTGTCGCGGCGATGGACCAGCGTCACCGTGGAAGCGATGTTGGAAAGGTACAGTGCCTCTTCCACGGCGGTGTTGCCGCCGCCCACCACGATGACTTGCTGATTGCGGTAGAAGAACCCGTCGCAGGTGGCGCACGCCGACACGCCCTGGCCCATGAATCGCTGCTCGGAGGGCAAGCCCAGGTAGCGGGCGCTGGCACCGGTGGCGACGATCAACGCGTCGCAGGTATAGGTGCCATTGCTGCCCTTGAGCGTGAAGGGCTTATGACGCAGCTCCACCTCGTCGATGTGATCGAACAGTACCTCGGTATCGAAGCGCTCGGCGTGCTTGCGCATGCGCTCCATCAGTTCGGGACCCTGGACCCCGTCGGCGTCGCCCGGCCAGTTGTCGACGTCGGTGGTGGTGGTCAACTGACCGCCCGCTTCCATGCCGGTGATCAGCAGCGGCTTCAGGTTGGCGCGCGCCGCGTAGACGGCCGCGCTGTAACCGGCCGGGCCGGAGCCGAGGATGATCAGGCGCTCGTGTCGCACTTCACTCATGAATTGATCCTCTCACGCAAGGCGCCGCCGGACGACGGCACCGCTCGTTGACTGGCTTCGCCTTCGCATTGGCAGCGTCGGGCGCAGCCCAGACGGCAAAAGGGCGGCCCTCGGCCGCCCCATGAAGCCGTGAAGGCTTACAGGTTCGTGGAATGGGTGCCGAGGTACTTGGCAACGCCTTCCGCGGTGTCCTTCATGCCTTCCTTGCCTTCGTCCCAACCGGCCGGGCAGACTTCGCCGTGCTTCTCGTGGTGCTGCAGCGCCTTGACCATGCGCAGCATCTCGTCGACGTTACGGCCCAGCGGCAGGTTGTTGACGGTCTGGTGCTGAACGACGCCGTTGGCATCGATCAGGAAGGAGGCGCGCATGGCGACGCCAGCTTCCGGATGCTCGATGCCGTAGGCCTGAACGATCTCGTGCTTGACGTCGGCGACGATCGGGAAGCCGACTTCGCCGATACCGCCCGCATCCGGCGAGGTCTTGCGCCAGGCGTAATGCGAGAACTGGGAATCGATGGACGCACCGATCACCTCGACGCCCAGCTCCTTGAACTGTGCCAGACGGTTGTCGTGGGCGATGATTTCGGACGGGCAAACGAAGGTGAAATCCAGCGGCCAGAAGAACAGCACGCGCAGCTTGCCGTGGCTGTCGGACAGCTTGAAGTTCTCGACGATGGTGCCGTCGCCGAGGACTGCTGCCGCTTCGAAATCCGGTGCCTGACGTCCAACCAATACGCTCATGCAACTTCTCCTTGAGGTTAGTCCTTCGAGGTTAGAGGGGTTTGAAAAGATAACGGACTAGACTAAAGTCGCACCTCTTGTCTGCCAATTAGTTAACGCCAATGGCAGGCATAGTCAATATCTATCGAAAGCGTCTTTGCATATCCGCCCTCGCCATGGAGGGATGACGGAATCGCGGACAAACAGCGTCCGCTTAGAGAACATCGTCGTCGCGCGCCAGCGTCACGGCCTGCACGCTGCCGTCCGGCTCCGCCACGTCGACGCTGACCTGAATCGGTGCGCAACAGCGCGGGCAGTCCTCCCAGGTGGAATGGCTGCCTTGGCTGCCATCGACCAGCAATTCGAACGGCGTGCCGCAATACGGGCAGCTGACCGGTCGTGAGGCAAGCATTGCTTCGTGCATGGCGCGACTCGCTTGCGTGACGCCTTGGTGAGCAACGATATGGGTATCGTTGCAGACGCTTTCAAGGGTGAATGACCAACCCGGCGCCATGCGCGTCTCTGCCAGCGCGGTCGCCTGGCTCGAACGCTGGCTGGCGGTTGAATTCAGCGCCTATCATGACAAGGTGATGATCAGCAATAATCAACAGGATGTGTCGACAATCGCTGTCTCAAGCGTAGTATCTGGGTACGTCATTCAAGAACCTGACATTCGGGCAAGCGGCATCGGCCAGTCGCAACGGCGCTGTTCAGTGCCACGCAGGGTGGCCAAGGATACGTCGCCACACCAGCCAGCCGCACCCGTCGATGGTGACGTGCTAGCCCCGCTTGGTATTAAGGAGGAGAGTCCATGAGCGCCGAAAACACGCCGAATACCCTGAGTTCCCTCGAGGCCGGAGGGAACACCTATCACTATTACAGTCTGCCCAAGGCCGCTAAGGCGCTCGGCAACATCGATCGCCTGCCCTTCACGCTCAAGGTCCTGCTCGAGAACCAGCTGCGCTTTGCCGATACCGACAGCGTCTCGACCGAAGACATGCAGGCGCTGGTCGACTGGCAGCAGGCGGCGCGCTCGACCCGCGAGATCGGCTACCGCCCCGCGCGGGTGCTGATGCAGGACTTCACCGGGGTGCCCGGAGTCGTCGACCTGGCCTCGATGCGCGACGCCGTGGAGCGCCTCGGCGAAGACCCGGCGCGCATCAACCCGCTGTCCCCCGTCGACCTGGTCATCGACCACTCGGTGATGGTCGATCGCTTCGGCGATCCCTCGTCGTTCAAGGACAACGTCGCCATCGAGATGGAGCGTAAC
Source organism: Halomonas sp. IOP_31 (assembly GCF_021151495.1). Lineage (NCBI taxonomy): Bacteria > Pseudomonadati > Pseudomonadota > Gammaproteobacteria > Oceanospirillales > Halomonadaceae > Halomonas > Halomonas sp. IOP_31. Next base: position 147,170 of record NZ_JAIRBP010000002.1, read on the forward strand.
CTCGAGCGTTACGAATTCCTGCGCTGGGGGCAGCAGGCCTTCGACAACTTCCGCGTGGTGCCGCCGGGCACCGGTATCTGCCACCAGGTCAATCTCGAGTACCTGGGCCGAACGGTGTGGACCAAGGACGAGGGCGGCAAGACCTTCGCCTATCCCGACACGCTGGTCGGTACCGATTCCCACACCACGATGATCAATGGCCTGGGCGTACTCGGCTGGGGCGTCGGCGGCATCGAGGCCGAAGCGGCGATGCTCGGCCAGCCGGTGTCGATGCTGATCCCCGAAGTGATCGGCTTCAAGATCTCCGGCAAGCTGCGCGAAGGCATTACCGCCACCGATCTGGTGCTGACGGTGACCCAGATGCTGCGCCGGAAGGGCGTGGTCGGCAAGTTCGTCGAATTCTACGGCGACGGCCTCAAGGACATGCCGGTCGCCGACCGCGCGACGATCGCCAACATGGCCCCCGAATACGGTGCCACCTGCGGCTTCTTCCCGGTCGACGAGCAGACCCTGGATTACCTGCGCCTGACCGGCCGCGAGGACGCCCAGATCGAACTGGTCGAGGCCTACGCCAAGGCTCAGGGCATGTGGCGCGAGCCGGGCCACGAGCCGATCTACTCCGATACCCTGCAGCTCGACATGGACGATGTCGAAGCCAGCCTGGCCGGCCCCAAGCGCCCCCAGGACCGAGTCGCGCTCACCGACATGAAGGCGACCTTCGAGAAGCTCATGGCATCCGAAGCACCGGACGCCCCCGCCGAGGACCAAGCCAAGTGGAATTCCGAGGGCGGTCACGCCGTCGACGACGTCGAACTGCACGACAGCCATCGCCACTACGAGCACAGCGACAGCCAGGACTGCGAGATCGACGGCGAGCGCTTCAAGCTCAACCCGGGCGCCGTGGTGATCGCCGCGATCACCTCCTGCACCAATACCTCCAACCCCAGCGTAATGCTGGCCGCCGGCCTGCTGGCGCGCAAGGCGGTCGAGAAGGGCCTGGCCACCAAGCCGTGGGTCAAGACCTCGCTGGCGCCCGGGTCCAAGGTGGTCACCGATTACCTGGCGGCGGGCGGTGTCCAGGACGACCTCAACGAACTCGGCTTCAACCTGGTCGGCTATGGCTGCACCACCTGCATCGGCAATTCCGGGCCGCTGCCCGAGTCGGTCGAGAAGGCCATCGACGCCGGCGACCTGACCGTGGCCTCGGTACTCTCGGGCAATCGTAACTTCGAAGGCCGCGTGCACCCGCTGGTCAAGACCAACTGGCTGGCCTCGCCGCCCCTGGTGGTAGCCTACGCGCTGGCCGGCAACGTGCGCCTCGATCTGTCCAAGGAGCCGCTGGGCACCGGCAAGGATGGTCAGCCGGTCTATCTCAAGGACATCTGGCCGTCGCAGGCCGAGATCGCCGAGGCGGTCGAGCGGGTGCGCACCGACATGTTCCGCAAGGAATACGCCGAGGTGTTCGATGGCGACGAAGCCTGGAAATCGCTGAAGATTCCCGAGAGCAAGGTCTACGAGTGGTCCAAGGATTCCACTTACATCCAGCATCCGCCGTTCTTCGAGGGCATGGGCAAGGAACCCGAGCCGGTCGAGGACGTCAAGGACGCCCGCGTGCTGGCGATGCTCGGCGATTCGGTGACCACCGACCACATCTCGCCGGCCGGCGCGATCAAGCCCGACAGCCCGGCGGGTCGCTACCTGCAGGAGCACGGCGTGGCGCCCAAGGATTTCAACTCCTACGGCTCGCGGCGCGGCAATCATGAGGTGATGATGCGCGGCACCTTCGCCAACGTGCGCATCAGAAACGAGATGCTCGACAACGTCGAGGGCGGCTACACGCGTCACGTGCCGTCCGGCGAGCAGCTGGCGATCTACGATGCGGCAATGAAGTATGCCGAGGAGAGCAAGCCGTTGGTGGTGGTCGCCGGCAAGGAATACGGCACCGGCTCGAGTCGCGACTGGGCGGCCAAGGGCACGCTGCTGCTCGGCGTGCGCGCGGTAATCGCCGAATCCTACGAGCGCATCCACCGCTCCAACCTGATCGGCATGGGCGTGCTGCCGCTGCAGTTCCCCGAGGGCGAGGACCGCAAGTCGCTGGGCCTGACCGGTGACGAATCGTTTTCCATCGAGGGCCTCGGCGAGTTGGAGCCGGGCGGCACCGTCAAGGTGACCATCGCATCAAGCAAGGGCGAGAAGACGCTCGACGCCAAGTGCCGCATCGATACCGCCAACGAGCTGGAGTACTATCGTCACGGCGGCATCCTGCACTTCGTGCTGCGCAACATGCTCTAGACCCGGGCCGCAACGCCCTGCCACGACGGGCAGGGCGTTGCTTGAAGCCGGCTAGGCGCGGCCGGCTAGGCGCGGCTGGCCTGGGTCACGGCAACCAGCAGGTCGCGCGATAGCAACGGCCAATGCTCGTCCCAGTGGCTGGTCGGCAGGCGCTTGAAATCGCTGCGCACGTACTGGCCGATGCGCCCCTCGGCATAGGCCAGCAGCACGTTGGCGGCCGAAGAGACCGGCAGCACCGGGCGCAGCCCTTCGTGGATCTCGGCCTCGCGAAGGATCTGCTTGAGCTGGGTCTCGAGGCGTTCGAACAGCTGGCCCATGCGCACTCGCAAGCGGGCGGTCTCGCCGGTCAGGGCGTCGCCGTTGAGTAGCCGGCACAGGCCCGGGTTCTTCTCGGCGAAGCCCAGCAACAGCATCAGGATGTGCTGGCAGCGCGGCAGCGCCTCGGGCGTTTCGTCGAGTATCCGGCGGATGCGCTCGAACAGCGTGGCCTCGATGAATTCGATCAGCCCCTCGAACATGCGCGCCTTGCTGGGGAAATGGCGGTAGAGGGCGGCCTCGGAAACGCCGACCTGGCGGGCCAGCGATGCCGTGGTGATACGCTTGCCGCTGTCTTCCTCGAGCATCAGCGCCAGCGCCTGGAGAATCTGCTCCCGGCGGCTCTGCTTGGTTGTCGCCTGCGTCATGTCGTTCTTCTAATAATATTTTATGGTTACGCTAATCCTACTGGCGGCTCCTTGCCGGGGCAAACCGCAAAGGTCGTGTATGCCCTATTCCTGGTTCGTCGCATCGGTGATCAGCGTACCGACCCCGGCGTTGGTGAAGATCTCCAGCAGGGTGGCGTGGGGCACCCGGCCATCGACGATGTGCGAACTGGCCACGCCGCCCTTGACGGCCTCCAGCGCACAGCGAATCTTGGGCAGCATCCCGCCATGGATGGTGCCGTCACTGATCAACGCGTCGACCTGGGTGGTGGACAGCCCGGTCAATACCTCGCCGGCGGCGTTCATCAGCCCGGCGACGTTGGTCAGCAGCATCAGCTTCTCGGCATTCAGCGCCTCGGCGATCTTGCCGGCCACCAGGTCGGCGTTGATGTTGTAGCTGCGACCCTGGGCGTCGACGCCGATCGGCGCGATCACCGGGATGAAATCGCGGGCGGTGAGCATCTCGATCAGTTCGGTGGAGACGTGCTCGACCTCGCCGACATGCCCGATGTCGATGATCTCGGGCACGCGCATCTCCGCGCTGTGCTGCTCGACCTTGAGCTGGCGGGCGCGAATCTGGCCGCCATCCTTGCCGGTCAGGCCGATCGCCTTGCCGCCGCACTGGTTGATCAGGTTGACGATGCCCTTGTTGACCAGCCCGCCGAGGACCATTTCCACGACGTCCATGGTTTCGGCATCGGTAACGCGCATGCCATTGACGAAGCGCGACTCGATCTTGAGCTTGCCGAGCAGCTCGCCGATCTGCGGGCCACCGCCATGCACCACCACCGGATTGATGCCGACCTCCTTCATCAGCACCATGTCGCGGGCGAAGGAGTCGACCAGGGTCTGTTCGGTCATGGCGTTGCCGCCGTACTTGACGACCACGGTCTTGCCGGAAAAGCGCTGAATGTAGGGCAGCGCTTCGGACAGGACCTCGACCACCTGGCGCGGGTCCCGGGGATATTCGCTCATCGGCGATTCTCCATCGGTTGGGTCGGCCCGCGCTGCCGGCGGCGGCGCGGGCCCGGTTCTTGGGGGCAGTGCTCGGAGAGCCGGCTCAGAAGGGCAGTTCGGCGTCGGGGACCAGCTGCTTGAGGGCGTCGCGAAAGCGCGCCTGGACGCGCTCCAGGGACTCCTGGGTCTTGCCTTCGAAGCGCAGCACCAGCACCGGCGTGGTGTTGGAGGCGCGGCACAGTCCCCAGCCGTCGGCGTAGTCGACGCGGATGCCGTCGAGGGTGGTCTTGACGCCGTCGTCACCGAAGTCGCCCTCGCGGGCCAGTTTCTCGACGATGGCGAACTTGTTGTCGTCGGTGACGTGGACGTTGAGTTCCGGAGTGCCCAGATCCTGCGGGAAGCGATGGAAGAACGTGTCGGCATCGTCTTGCTGCTTGGAGAGGATCTCGAGCAGCCGCGCCGCGCCGTAGAGGCCGTCGTCGAAGCCGTACCAGCGCTCCTTGAAGAAGATGTGACCGCTCATCTCGCCGGCAAGCGCCGCACCGGTCTCCTTCATCCGGCTCTTGATCAGCGAGTGACCGGTACGCCACATCTCGGGCGTGCCGCCGGCTTCCTCGATCACCTTGGCCAGGTTGCCGGTGCACTTGACGTCGAAGATCACCCGTGCGCCGGGGTTGCGCTCGAGCATGTCCTCGGCGAAGGCCATCATCAGGCGGTCGGGGTAGATCACCTCGCCCTTGGGGGTGACCACGCCGAGCCGGTCGCCGTCGCCGTCGAAGGCCAGGCCGATGTCGGCGCCGGTTTCCTTGACGGTGCGGATCAGATCCTGGAGGTTCTCGAGCTTGCCGGGATCGGGATGGTGGTTGGGAAAGTCGCCGTCGACGTCGGCGAACAGCGGCACGGTCTCGGCGCCCAGGCGCTCGATCAGCGTGGGCCCCAGCGTGCCGGCCACGCCGTTGCCGCAGTCGACCACCGCCTTGATCTTGCCGCTCAGGGTGACGTCGCCGATGATCCGGTCCAGGTAGGCCTCGCCCACGTCCTGCTCGCGGACCCGGCCCTCGCCGCTGGCGAAGTCGTCGTCGGCGATGCGCTGATAGAGCGCGGTGATCGCCTCGCCGGAGAGCGTCTCGCCGCCCAGCACGACCTTGAAGCCGTTGTAGTCCGGCGGGTTGTGGCTGCCGGTGACCATCACCCCCGAGGTGCTGTCGCCCAGCGTGTTGGTGGCGTAGTAGAGCACCGGGGTGGGCACCATGCCGATATTGACGACGTCGCGGCCGGCGGCGGTCAGGCCCTTGATCAGCGCCGCCTGAAGGCGCTGGCCGGAATGCCGGCCATCGCGGGCGACGATCACCGAGCGCTCGCCGCGCTCGGCGGCCTCGCTGCCGATCGCCCGGCCGATCAGCTCGACGGATTGTTCGGTCAGGGTGTCGTCGACGATGCCGCGGATATCGTAGGCGCGAAAGATGGACGGGGTAATCTCGCTCATGGGGTCCCTCCTTGGTAGACGACGGGAAACCGCCTCAGTTGGCGACTGTCTCCAGTCTAGTTGGCTCGTTGGTCAGCGTGTGTCGAGGTGCCGCCTAGCGGCGGCCGGAGTGGCCGAAGCCGCCGGCGCCGCGCTGGCTGGCGGCGAAGTCTTCGACGATCTCGATCTCGGCCTGAACGACCGGGACCAGCACGAACTGGGCCAGGCGTTCGCCGGGTTCGAGGGTAAACGGCGTCTGGCCGCGGTTCCACACCGAGATCAGCAGTTCGCCCTGGTAATCGGAGTCGATCAATCCGACCAGGTTGCCGAGCACGATGCCGTGCTTGTGGCCCAGTCCCGAGCGCGGCAGGATCATTCCCGCCAGGCCCGGGTCGGCAATGTGCGCGGCGAGCCCGGTGCGCACCAGCTCGCAGGCGCCGGGCGCCAGCGTCAGCGGCGCATCGAGCAGCGCGCGCAGGTCCATGCCGGCGCTGCCCTGGGTAGCGTAGTGCGGCAGCGGGTAGTCGCGTACCCGCTCGTCGAGGATCTTGACCGCCAACTGCGGCTGGCGACGCAGCGGCTCGGGGTTGGCAGTATCGGTGACGGCGGTATCGCTGACTGTATCGAGGGTTGTATCGCTCATTGGGGATCCTGTTGCGGCGCGGCGGGCGGAACTTCTGCGGTCGATGGGCCGGAGCGTGTCGCACGATAACCGCGCAGCGCCTGGTCGATCACCGCCTCGGCCAGGCGGGCCTTGCTCTGCGCCGGCAGCTCGGCGCGCCCGGGCTCGGCGGCGGCATTGCGCCACAGCACCAGCGCGGCGTTGTCGTCGGCGCCGAAGCCGAGCCCGGCTTGCGAGACGTCGTTGGCGACGATCATGTCGAGGTTCTTGCGCTCGAGCTTGTCGCGGGCGTAGCGCTCGAGATCGCGGGTCTCGGCGGCGAAACCGACCATGAACGGCCGTGGGCTGGCGGCGGCGCTTTCGCTAACACTGGCGTTAATACGAGCCTCGGCGATCAGGGCAATGATGTCGGGGTTCCTGACCAGTTTCAGGGTCATCCCGTCATCGTTGGCGCTCTTCTTGAGCTTGTGCGCGGCGATCTGTTCGGCGCGGTAGTCGGCGACCGCCGCGCAGCCGATGAAGATGGCGCTGTCGCCGGCCGCCTGGCGGGCCGCCGCGAGCATCTCGTCGGCCGAAGTCACATCGATGCGCTCCACGCCGGCCGGCGTGGCGAGCGCCACCGGGCCACTGATCAGGCGCACGCGGGCGCCGCGATTCGCGGCCGCGGCGGCCAGCGCATAGCCCATCTTGCCCGAGCTGTGGTTGGAGAGATAGCGCACCGGATCGAGGGCTTCGCGAGTCGGCCCGGCGGTGACGGTCACCGTCAGCCCGCGGGCGTCGTCGGCCTGCGGCGATGATTCGGATGCGCTCGGCGCGTCTTCGGGCGCCATGGAAAGAGGCGCGTCTTCGGGCGCCATGGAAAGAGGCGCGTCTTCGGGCGCCATGGCAGACGCGGCCCCGGGCGTTACAGAAAGCCCGGCGACGATCGCCTCGGGCTCGAGCATGCGCCCGGCGCCGACGTCGCCGCAGGCCTGGTCGCCGGAATCGGGACCCAGCAATCGCCAGCCGTAGCCCTCGAGGCGACGGGCATTGTCGCGGGTCGCCGGGTGGCCCCACATCGCCTGGTTCATCGCCGGTGCCATGACGCATTCGGCGTGGGTGGCCAGACACAGCGTGGTCAGCAGGTCGTCGGCGTGGCCATGGGCGAGCCGCGCCATCAGGTCGGCGGTGGCCGGGGCGATCAGGATAAGCTCGGCCCAGCGCGCCAGCTCGATATGGCCCATGCCGGCTTCCGCCTCGGGGTCGAGCAGCGAGGTGCGCACGCTCTCGCCGGTCAGCGCCTGCAGGGTCAGCGGGGCGATGAAGGCCTGGGCGCCCTCGGTCATCACCACGCGCACCTCGGCGCCGGCCTTCTTCAAAAGGCGCGCGAGCACGGCGCTCTTGTAGGCGGCAATGCCGGCGCTGATGCCGAGCAGGATGCGCTTGCCGATCAATGGCGTGGCGGCCAGCTGTGACATGACGGTTCACCCCTGGAACGTTCGGGATTCGATTTTATCATCCTGCCGGGGGCTTTGCGTCATCGCCCGTCAGCCGGCCGCGGGCGGTTAGCGTGTCAACCGGCGGACCGCGGTCTCGACGCCACGCAGCTCGGCGAGGCCCTTGAGGCGGCCGATCAGCGGATAGCCGGGGCGCGTGTCTCTGTGCAGGTCGTCGAGCAAGTGGTGGCCGTGGTCGGGGCGCAGCGGCAGGCGCGGCCCGCCGTCGCGCTCGCGGCGGCGCTCCTCGTCGATTAGCGTCTTGATCACCCCGACCATGTCGACGTCGCCGCCGAGGTGCGCCGCCTCGTGAAAGGTCCGTGGGTCGGACTCGCGGCGGGTGGCGCGCAGGTGGGCGAAATAGATGCGCGAGGCGAAACGCTCGCCCATCGCCACCAGATCGATCGCCGCACTGACGCCATAGGAACCGGTGCAGAAGGTCAGGCCGTTGGCCGGGCTGGGCGCGGCAGCGAGCAGCCACTGGACGTCGTCGGGGGTCGAGACCACCCGCGGCAGGCCGAACAACGGGCGGGGCGGGTCGTCGGGATGAATGGCCAGGCGGATGCCGACCTCTTCGGCCACCGGCACGATAGCGCGCAGGAAGTGGCCGAGGTTGTCGCGCAGCCGGGCGGCGTCGATCTCGGCGTATTCGGCGATCACCTGGCGAAAGCGCGCCAGCGTGTAGTGCTCCTCGGCGCCGGGCAACCCGGCGATGATGGTGTCGGATAGCCGCCGACGCGCCGTGTCGTCGAGGTTGTCGAAGTGGCGGCGGGCGGCGTCACGTTCGGCGTCGCTGTAGTCGTGCTCGGCGCCGGGGCGTTCGAGCAGGTACAGGTCGAAGGCGGCGAACGCGGTCTGCTCGAAGCGCAGCGCGGTACCGCCGCCGGGCAGCGGCCAGGCCAGGTCGGTGCGCGTCCAGTCGAGCACCGGCATGAAGTTGTAGCACACCACGTCGATGCCGCAGGCCGCCAGGTTGCGCAGCGTCTGCTGATAGCGCGCGATGTAGCTCTCGCAGTCGCCGCGACGCTGCTTGATGTCTTCGTGGACCGGCACGCTTTCGACCACCGACCAGCTGAGCCCCGACGCCTCGATCAGCGCCTTGCGCTCGGCGATCGCAGCTTCCGGCCAGGTCTCGCCGTTGGCGATCTCGTGCAGGGCGGTGACGATGCCGGTGGCGCCCGTCTGGCGGACATCGGCCAGGCTGATGGGGTCGCTGGGGCCGAACCAGCGCCAGGTGTGTTCCATGGATTCGCTACTCCATCGAGGATTCGAGGTTGGTCGGAATGGCCCCGGCGCCGCGAGCGCCGGTGGCCGGCACAGGATCGGCTACTCCCCGAGCAGCAGGTTGGGGAGCCACAGCGACAGCGCGGGGATGTACGCCACCAGCATCAGCACCACCAGATTTCGGCGTCGCGAATCGTCATGCCGGGTCCCCGGTGGCGAAAAGTGGGGCGCTGGCGGCGTCGAACAAACCGGGATGGCGCGCGATGAGTTCGGGCAGCGAGCGCAGGATCTCGCGCATGTGCGCCTTGACCGCGCGCTCGGCCGCATCGGCATCGCCTGCGGCGACACTGTCGAGGATCGCGGTGTGCTGTTCGATCAGCGTGGCGATCGGCGTGGCGTCCGGCACGCTCAGATAGCGCACCCGGTCCAGTTGGGCCTTGACCTCCTGGGTGACGCCCCAGGCAGCGTCGTGGCCAGCGCCCAGCGACAGCGTGCGATGAAAGGCTTCGTCGAGGCGATAGAAGCGGTCGTGATCGTCGCTGTCGGTACAGCGTTTCTGGCGCACGATCAGTTCGCGGAGTTCGTCGAGTACCGCCTTGCTCAGGCCTTGTTCGGCGGCCGAGCGGGCAACCGCCGCCTCGAGCGCCTCGCGTACGAAGCGCGCCTCCATGACCGCGGCCTGCGAGATGGGCACTACATAAGTGCCGCGCTGCGGACGTACTTCCACCAGGCCGGCCTCGGATAGCCGGATGAACGCTTCGCGCACCGGCTGGCGGCTGACGGCGAAGGTCTCGGCGATCTCCTTCTCGGAGAGCGCCTGACCGGGCGCCAGCGTCATGCGAATGATCGATTGACGCAGCACTGCATAAAGGCGCTGGCGGACGTTGCTTTCCGGCTGTTCTTCCCAGAGCGCGAGTAACGACGGCGTCATGGCGATGGTCTTCGGCTGCCTGATATAACTAGTATGGTAGTTGGATTGGCAGCAGGCGCGATGAGACCTTGGTCGATAGTCGGGCCGCCTTGACTTGGCGGCATGTCGGCAGGACCACGTATGCAAATTCGCTGATACACTGACACTACCGGCCGGCCATGAGCGAGCGCGTTACTCGCCCACGCCCTGACAACCAACGACAAGAGCCTGTCATGACATCGATACCCGATCGCCGCTGTTTACCGCCCAGTACCTATACCCTGAACGACCTCGACGAGCCGTTGGCGATGACGACCGCCCTGAGGGCTCTCGCTTGACGACTTGTCTCGCTTTTCATGGGCGCGCCGCGGTCAGCGTGCAGCCCACCGCCTTCTTTGACTCGCGGGTGATGCATGGCAATCCGACACTGGCCGGAAGGTGAGCGGCCGCGCGAAAAGCTCATGAGTCTCGGCTCGCAGTCGCTCAGCGATGCCGAGCTGTTGGCGATATTCCTGCGCGTGGGCGTCAAGGGGCGCTCGGCGGTGGACCTGGCCCGCGACCTGCTCGGTTCCTTCGGCGGTCTGCGGCCGCTGCTCGAGGCCGACCGCGAGCGCTTCTGCGCCGAGCACGGCCTGGGCGAGGCCAAGTACGTGCAGCTGCAGGCGGTGCTCGAACTGTCGCGCCGCCACCTGGCCAGCCAGCTCGAGCGCGGCGGGGCGCTGACCTCGCCGACGCTGGTCAGGGCCTACCTGGCGTCGCAGATGCGCCACCTGGGACATGAGGAGTTCGCCGCGCTGTTCCTCGATACCCAGCATCGGGTGATCCGCTTCGAGTCGCTGTTCCGCGGCACGCTGGACAGCGCCTCGGTCTACCCACGCGAGGTGGCCAAGCGGGCGCTGGAGCTGGGCGCCGGGGCGCTGATCTTCGCCCACAATCATCCGTCGGGCGTCGCCGAGCCCAGCGACGCCGACCGGCGCATCACCGAACGTCTGAAGCAGGCGCTGGAGCTGTTCGAGATTCGCGTGCTCGATCACTTCGTGGTCGGCGACGGCGAGGTGGTGTCGTTCGCCGAACGCGGCTGGCTGTAAGGGAAACCATGGGCGCCGGCGACAAGAATCGCTAGAATCGCCGCGTTTCGGGGCAATCGGGCTTTCCTCGCTTGCCGAGACGCCGGGGCTCTGGTATAACGTATGCCCTTTGACTTCCTTGGGTTAATTAAGGGGCGGAAGGCGGTTACCTGCCATTCTCTCTTCCCGGTTTGCCCGACAGGTTTTGAACAACTCGCCCAGCGGTTGGAGGCTCCAATGTCCAAAGTATGTCAGGTTACCGGCAAGCGTCCGGTGACTGGTAACAACGTATCGCACTCCCAGCGCAAGACGCGTCGCCGTTTCGTGCCCAATCTTCACACCCACCGTTTCTGGGTGGAAGCCGAGAAGCGCTTCGTCAAGCTGCGCGTTTCCTCCAAGGGTATGCGGATCATCGACAAGAAAGGCATCGACACGGTGCTTTCCGAAATTCGCAAGCGCGGTGAGCGCATTTAACGGGAGTTAGGTCCATGCGTGACAAGATCAAGTTGGTGTCCAGCGCCGGTACCGGCCACTTCTACACCACCGCCAAGAACAAGCGGAATACCCCGGACAAGCTTGAATTCAAGAAGTACGATCCGGTCGTTCGCAAGCATGTAATGTACAAGGAAGCCAAGATCAAGTAACGAAGCGTCGATAAATGCCTGCGCACGCCAATCGCTGCGTTGCGCGGTGCTCGAAAGCTCGCCTAACAACCCGTTATGTCTCGCTTTCTGCACGCCGTGCGCCTTGCGCTTGACGCTGCTCGTCGATTTATCGATTGCTTCGAGGCTTAACTGCTTCCACCGCAGGCGTGGCGCCTGCCCGAAAAGACCCGGCCCCGTGCGCCGGGTCTTTTCGTATCCGGTCCGCCCGGCCAGTCACGGGCTGTCAGCCACGGAGCCCAGCATGCCCGAGTTGCCCGAAGTCGAGACCACCCGCCGCGGCATCGCCCCCTACGTCGAGGGTCGCGAGATCAATGAGGTGATCGTTCGCGAACGCCGCCTGCGCACCCCGGTGCCGGCCGATTTCGAACAGGCGCTGGTCGGGCGGCGTATCGGCGAATTGGGGCGCCGCGCCAAGTACCTGACGATCCCCCTGAGCGAGCCGCACGCGGAGCGACGCGCGCTGCTCTGGCATCTGGGCATGTCGGGCAGCCTGCGCATCGCCCGCCTCGGCGACTTGCCGAAAAAGCACGACCACGTCGACGTGGTGCTCGACGATGGGATGATCCTGCGCTATCACGATCCGCGCCGCTTCGGCTTCGTCGACTGGCTGCAGGGCGACGTGCGCAGCGATCCGCGGCTGGCCAAACTCGGCCCCGAGCCGCTGTCGCCGGACTTCACCGGCGAGCGGCTCTACCGGCTGTCGCGGGGCCGTCGGCTGGCGGTCAAGCCGTTTCTGATGGACAACGCGGTGGTCGTCGGTGTCGGCAACATCTATGCCGCGGAGGCGCTGTTTCTCGCCGGAATCGACCCGCGCCGGGCCGCCGGGCGCGTCTCCCGCGAGCGCTACGCGCGCCTCGCCGCGGCCGCTCGCGAGGTGCTCGCCGCGGCGATCACCCAGGGCGGCACCACGCTGCGCGATTTCGTCAGCGGCACCGGCGAGCCCGGCTATTTCGCCCAGCGGCTCAACGTCTATGGTCGCGCCGGCCAGGCCTGCCGGCGTTGTAGCGGCGAGCTGCGCCTGATCACCCTGGGGCAGCGGGCGAGCGTGTTCTGCGCCCATTGCCAGACCTGACGCGCGTGCGGCCGCGGGCTTTCCCCCGGGGGGCGCGAGCGCGTTAAAATGCCAACATCGTGATGACCTGAACCGGAGTCCCCGTGACTGAACGCCTGCGCCTCAAGAAGAACGCCGATCGCCGCCTCAAGGCCGGTCATCTGTGGCTCTACTCCAACGAGATCGACACCCAGGAGACGCCCCTGAAGGGCGTCGAGCCGGGTGCCCAGGCCGTCATCGAGGCGGCCAGCGGCAAGCCGATGGGCATCGCCTACGTCAACCCCAACTCGCTGATCTGCGCGCGGGTGGTCTCGCGCGACGTCAACGTGCGCCTGGATCGCTCGCTGCTGGTGCACCGTTTCAACCAGGCGCTGGCGCTGCGCGAGCGGCTGTTCGACAAGCCCTTCTACCGCCTGGTGTTCGGCGAGGGCGATTTGTTGCCGGGGCTGGTCGTCGACCGCTTCGGCGACGTGCTGGTGGTGCAGCTCAACACGCTGGGCATGGAGCGTCTCGGCGAGGAGATCGTCGCTGCGCTGGACAAGGTGCTGGCACCGCGCGCCATCGTGTTCAAGAACGACTCCTCGGGGCGCCGCCAAGAGCAGCTCGAGAGCCATGTCGAGGTAGTCCACGGCGAGCTGCCCGACCAGGTGCTGCTGGAAGAGAACGGCGTGCGCTTCGCCGCCCCGGTAGTGGATGGCCAGAAGACCGGTTGGTTCTTTGATCACCGCGCCAACCGCGCCTGGCTCAACGCTCTGGTCGAGGGCAGGCGGGTGCTCGACCTGTACAGCTACGTGGGTGGCTGGGGCGTGCAGGCCGCCGCCCACGGCGCCGCCGAAGTGCTGTGCGTCGATCGCAGCGGCGAGGCGCTCGAACGGGTCGCCGAGAACGCCGCGCTCAACGCGGTGGGCGATCGGGTGGCGATCGGCGAGGCGGACATCTTCGAGGCGCTGGCGTCGCTCAAGGCGGACGGCGAGCAGTTCGATGTGGTGATCCTCGATCCGCCGGCGTTCATCAAGAAGCGCAAGGACATCCCCAACGGCGAACGCGCCTATGCGCGGCTCAACCGCGAGGCGATGCGCCTGCTGGGCCGCGACGGGTTGTTGATGAGCGCCTCGTGTTCGATGCACCTGACGCCGGAGCGCCTGGTTGAGTGCGTGCGCGGCGCGGTGCGCCATCAGGACCGTCATGGTCAGCTGATCTATCAGGGCGGCCAGGGGGCGGATCACCCGGTGCACCCGTCGATCCCCGAGACTGCCTATCTCAAGGCGCTCGGGGTTCGCGTGTTCCGCGACTGAGCGCCGATGCGATGACCTGGGTGCGGCTCTACCAGCATGCCAACCTGCTCGTGGTGGCCCATGTCCGCAACGTGCTGGAGGCCGCGGGCATCGCCTGCGAGTTGCGCAATACCACGCTCGGCGGCGGCGCCGGCGAGCTCCCGCCGGGCGATTGCGAACCGGCGGTGTGGGTCGAGAGTCGCCAGATGACCGCGGCACAAGCGCTACTCGACGAAGCGTTGGCGGGTCCCGCGCGACCCTTGCAGGTGTGGGTCTGCCCACAGTGCCATGAACGTCTCGACGGCGTATTCGACGCCTGCTGGCAGTGCGGTACGGCGCGCCCGGGTTGACCCCCGCCCACCGTGGAGAAAATCGCAAGACAGGAGCCCGTGATGAGCTGGGAACTGCCGTCGCCCTTCGTGATCGGCATCGAGGTCGAAGAGGCTGCCATCGACGCCTACGGGCACGCCAACAACGCCGAGTATCTGCGCTGGATCGAGCGCATCAGTTGGGCGCATTCGCAGCATCTCGGCCTGGACATCCACGATTATCGCCGCCACGACCGGGCGATGGCGGTCCATCGTCACGAGTTGGATTATCTGGCGCCGGCACGTGCCGGCGATTCGCTCGAGCTGGCGACCTGGATCGTCGCCTGCGACGGCCGTCTGACCCTGACCCGCCGCTTCCAGCTGGTGCGCGACAGCGACGCCACGACGCTGCTGCGCGCCCGTACGCGCTTCGCCTGCATCGAGCTTTCCAGCGGCCGGGCGCGGCGCATGCCGATGGACTATCGCGAAATCTATGGTCGGGCGCTCGTCGAGGAGCCGACCTGAGCCGCGCCCGAAAGCTTGCTGTCTGCGCATTTTGGACAGCAGATATTGCTGTCTGAAATCCCGCATGCCGAATAAATCTTCGTTTTTATTCGGCTTCTATCGCACCCGCCACGCTGTGTTGTACTAATGGCAGATAATCCGCTATTCGTCGCAGGAGTGACAGCCATGAAGATCGCCGTGCCCAAGGAAATCAAGAATCACGAATACCGCATCGCCCTGACCCCGACCGGGGTGCGCGAACTCGTCGAACGCGGCCATCGGGTCACCGTGGAGCAGGGCGCCGGCGACGGCTCGGGCTTCGCCGACGCCGCCTACGAGGCGGCGGGCGCGACCCTCGAATCCGACGTCGAGGCGCTATGGAAGAACGCCGAGTTGATCGTCAAGGTCAAGGAGCCCCAACCCGATGAGGTCGCCCGGCTCGGCGCGGGGCAGACGCTGTTCACCTACCTGCATTTGGCCGCCGAGGAGAAGCTCACCCGCGACCTGATGGCCAGCGGCGCTACCTGCATCGCCTACGAAACCATTACCGCGCCCCAGGGCGGCCTGCCGCTGCTGGCGCCGATGAGTACCGTGGCCGGGCGCATGGCCGTGCAGGCCGGGGCGCACAGCCTGGAGAAGGCCCAGGGCGGCGCGGGCGTGTTGTTGCCCGGGGTGCCCGGGGTGGCGCCGGCGCGGGTGACGGTGATCGGCGGCGGGGTGGTCGGCGAGAACGCCGCGCGCATGGCGCTGGGTCTGGGTGCCGAGGTCACCGTGCTCGACAAGTCCATCCCGCGCCTGGAGACCCTGGATGATCGCTACCAGGGCCGGTTGCATACCGTCTATTCGACCGCCGACGCGCTCGAGGAGGCGGTGCGCGAGTCCGACCTGATCATCGGCGCGGTACTGGTGCCCGGCGCCGCGGCGCCCAAGCTGATCACTCGCGCCATGCTGGCCGACATGAAGCCCGGCAGCGTGCTGGTCGACGTAGCCATCGACCAGGGCGGCTGCTTCGAGACCAGCAAGGCGACCACCCACGCCGAGCCCACCTACGTGGTCGACGGCGTGGTGCACTACTGCGTGGCCAACATGCCCGGCGCCGTGGCGCGTACGTCCACCCAGGCGTTGACCAACGCCACCATGCCGTTCATCGCCGCGCTGGCCGACAAGGGCTGGCAGCGGGCGTTGGCCGAGGATCGGCATTTCATGGCCGGGCTCAACGTCCACGATGGCCAGGTGACCCATCCGGCGGTGGCCAGTGCCTTCGGTCTGGAGAGCGTCGACCCGGTCAGCCTGACCGGCTGAGCCCGTCAGGCACATTCCACCACCCCGGCATCAGTCGGGGTGGCAAGGGTAGTGGTGGCGGTCGCTTTGAAAAGCCTTGGCGCGTTACACTGGCGTCTTTGCCATCGCTTGCAGACACCTTTATTGCCATGCACAAGACTCGCGTTCTTACCGGCATCACCACCACCGGCACGCCGCATCTCGGCAATTATGTCGGCGCCATCAAGCCGGCCATCGCCGAGAGCCAGGACCCCGGCGTCCAGTCCTATTATTTCCTCGCCGACCTGCATGCGCTGATCAAGTGCCAAGACCCCAAGCGGGTGGAGGCCTCGCGCCTCGAGATCGCCGCGACCTGGCTGGCGCTGGGCCTGGATACCGACAACGCGATCTTCTATCGCCAGTCGGACATTCCCGAGATTCCCGAGTTGACCTGGATGCTGTCCTGCGTGTGCGCCAAGGGGCTGATGAATCGCGCCCACGCCTACAAGGCGGCGGTTGCCGACAACGAGGCGGCGGGCAATTCCGATCCCGACAAGGGCGTGACCATGGGGCTGTTCGGCTACCCGGTGCTGATGGCCGCCGATATCCTGATGTTCAACGCCAACAAGGTGCCGGTGGGCCGCGATCAGATCCAGCACATCGAGATGGCCCGCGACATGGCCGGGCGCTTCAATCACCTCTACAAGGGTGAGTACTTCACCCTGCCCGAGGCGGTGGTCGACGAGAAGGTCGAGGTGCTCGGCGGGCTCGACGGGCGCAAGATGTCCAAGAGCTACAACAATACCATTCCGCTGTTCGTCTCCGAGAAGAAGCTCTTGAAACTGGTGCGCAAGATCAAGACCAACTCGCTGGAGCCGGGCGAGCCCAAGAATCCCGACGGCTGCACGCTGTTCCAGATCTATTCGGCCTTCGCCAGCGCCGAGGAGAGCCAGGCGATGCGTCGGCGCTACGCCGAGGGCATTGGCTGGGGCGAGGCCAAGGACTCGCTGTTCGAATACCTCAACGCGCATCTGCGCGAGCCGCGCGAGCGCTATCTGGCGCTGATGGAGGACCCCGGGTACATCGAGGACGTGCTGAAGAAGGGGGCCGAACGCGCCCGCGCCGAGGCCGCGCCGTTGATGGATCGGCTACGCCAGAGCGTGGGCCTGGGGCGCTTCGCCTAAAACACGTCGAGTCGCCGGCGCATGACGGGTGCGTTGCGCGATGAGCCATGACATGAACAGCGACCGAACGGAGCCTTGGGCTCCGTTTTTTCATGCGAAAAAGTTATTGTTGCGATTTCTTTTATGCATTTCACACTATTCAGCTTAGAAGCTAGGCTCTTAACTATTCGAATCGGACTTTTGACGGAGGCAGGAATGGCGCAGACAAGCATAGCGGCACCGCGAATGGCGCCGACGACCTGGATTCCGGGTCTGTTGCTGGCGATCGGCGTCGTCGCGCTGGGGATCGCTTTCGGCCCGCGCCTGGCGGCGCTGGTGCTGGTCGGTGGCGCTTTTGGCGTGGTGCTTTATCATGCCGCCTTCGGCTTCACCGCAGCTTGGCGGGTGTTCATTCTCCAGCGTCGCGGGCGTGGCTTGCGCGCACAGATGGTGATGCTGACATTGGCGGTGGTGCTGTTCTTTCCGGCGCTGGGCGCCGGGTCGCTGTTCGGCACCCCGGTCAACGGGTTCGTGGCGCCGGTGGGCATCTCGGTGCTGGTCGGGGCCTTTCTGTTCGGGCTGGGCATGCAGCTGGGCAGCGGCTGCGCCTCGGGCACGCTATACACCGTGGGTGGCGGCAACGCGCGGATGCTGATCACCCTGGTGTTCTTCATCGTCGGCTCGCTGATCGGTACCGCGCACTTCAGTTGGTGGACCAGCCTGCCGGCCTTTCAGCCGGTGTCGTTGGTCGACGTGTTCGGCGCCGGCGGCGGCATCGCCGTCAGCGTGGTGCTGTTCGCGGCGATCGCCGGCGTCACGGTGCTGGTGGAGCGGCGGCGTCACGGCGGGCTCGAGGCGACACCGGAACACGACACCCGGCATGGCTCGCGCTGGCTGCGCGGGCCGTGGCCGCTGCTCGCCGGGGCGGTGGGCCTGGCGCTGCTCAACTTCATCACCCTGTGGCTGGCCGGGCGGCCCTGGGGCATCACCTCGGCGTTCGCGCTGTGGGGCGCCAAGGGCTTCGAGGCGCTGGGTGGCGACGTCAGTCAGTGGGGCTACTGGCAACTGCCCGGCAACGCCGAGGCGCTCAGGGCCAGCGTGTGGTCGGACATCACCACGGTGATGAACCTGGGCATCATCCTCGGGGCAATGATAGCCGCCTCGCTGGCCGGGCGCTTCGCGCCGAACTGGCGCATTCCTCTGCGCTCGGTGGTGGCCGCCGTCATCGGTGGATTGCTGCTGGGTTACGGTGCGCGGCTGGCCTTCGGCTGCAACATCGGCGCCTACTTCGGCGGCATCGCCTCGGGCAGCCTGCACGGCTGGCTGTGGCTGGTCGCGGCGTTTGCCGGCAACATGCTGGGCGTGAAGCTGCGGCCATGGTTCTTCGAGCGTCCGCGGCGGACCCTGGAAGGGCGCTGAAGCGCGTTTGTCCGGAGGCTTCAACTGTCGAAGACGGGTTCTGAGCGCCGTCATGCTGGGGCGAAGCCGGACGCGCGCGTCCGGCGGCGGCGCACGGGGGGCTGGCGTGTTATCTTTACGCCACTGGACTGCGTTCGGCTCTTTGCGCGTCAGACGCGCATAGGGGCCCGCCGACACCCTTGAACCAACCTCGAGTCGAGAGATGAGCGAAAACGTCAAGCGTCCCCTGTACACCCCCTACGCCGGCCCGTCACTGCTGGAGATGCCGCTGCTCAACAAGGGCAGCGCGTTCACGCTCAAGGAGCGCATCGACTTCAATCTGATCGGCTTGCTGCCGCAGAATGTCGAGACCATCGAGGAACAGGCCGAGCGCGCCTATCGTCAATACCGCCTGTGCAAGAACGATCTCGACAAGCACATCTACCTGCGCTCGATCCAGGACGACAACGAGACGCTGTTCTTCCGCCTGCTCGAGGAACATCTCGAGGAGATGATGCCGATCATCTACACGCCGACAGTCGGCGAGGCGTGCGAGGAATTTTCCAACATCTACCGCAACCATCGCGGGATCTTCGTCGCCTACCCCGACCGCGAGCACATGGACGACATCCTGCGCAGCGCCACCAAGGACAAGGTCAAGGTGATCGTGGTCACCGACGGCGAGCGCATCCTGGGGCTCGGCGATCAGGGCATCGGCGGCATGGGCATCCCCATCGGCAAGCTCTCGCTGTATACCGCCTGCGGTGGCGTCAGCCCGGCCTACACGTTGCCGATCATGCTCGACGTGGGCACCAACAACCAGCAACTGCTCGACGACCCGATGTACATGGGCTGGCGCCACAAGCGCATCAGCGACGAGGAGTACGACGAGTTCATCGACATGTTCATGCAGGCGGTCAAGCGCCGCTGGCCCAACGTGCTGCTGCAATTCGAGGACTTCGCTCAGACCAACGCCATGCCGCTGCTCGAGCGCTATCGCGACGAGCTGTGCTGCTTCAACGATGACATCCAGGGCACCGCGGCGGTCTGCGTGGGGACCCTGCTGGCCGCCTGCAAGTCGCGCGGCGTGCGCATCAGCGATCAACGCGTGACGTTCGTCGGCGCCGGTTCGGCGGGCTGCGGCATCGCCGAACAGATCATCGTCGCGATGAAGGCGGACGGTCTCAGCGACAAGCAGGCCCGCGAGCGCATCTTCATGGTCGACCGCAACGGCCTGCTGACCGACGACATGGCAGGGCTCCACGACTTCCAGCAGCGCCTGGCCCAGCCGCGCGAGATCGTCGCCGACTGGCCGGGCAGCCAGCTGATCGACGTGGTCGAGCAGGCCCAGCCGACGATCCTGATCGGCGTGTCGGGGCAGAAGGGGCTGTTCAGCGAGACGGTGATTCGTGGCATGCACGCCAACTGCCCCAACCCGTTGGTGATGCCGCTGTCCAACCCCACCTCGCGTGCCGAGGCGATGCCCCAGGACATCCTCGACTGGACCAACGGCCAGGCGCTGGTGGCCACCGGCAGTCCCTTTCCGCCGGTGACCGTCGACGGCCACAAGATTCCCATCGCCCAGTGCAACAACGCCTATATCTTCCCCGGGGTCGGCCTCGGCGTGGTTGCGGCCAATGCCACGCGGGTCACCGACGGCATGCTGATGGCGGCCTCCAACGCGCTGGCCAACGGCGCGCCGATCGTCGAGTACGGCGAGGGCGCGCTGCTGCCGGCGCTCAAGGACATTCGCGAGCTGAGCGAGGCGATCGCCTTCGACGTTGCCAAGCAGGCCCAGGAAGAGGGTGTCGCGCTGAGCTCCAGTGACGAGATGCTGCGCGCGGCGATCGAGCGCAGCTTCTGGTACCCGCGCTACCGTCGCTATCGGCGTCGCGCCTACTAGGAGCCCGTCGGACTTGACACTGACCTACTGCGAATCCCGGCCTTTCGGCCAATTCCATCGATCCATTTCGTTAAATAGCGCGCTATTCGCCTCAATCGATCGATAAATTTGACTCGAAACCCGTGCTTCTCGTGACGATCGGCCAAGCCCGACAGACTCCTAGGAGTCTGTCGGGCAGAGGATGTCAGGGCGAGCTACGCCTTGCTGGCATAGGCGTAGAGCAGCGTCTCCTGGGCGCTGACCGGGGCGCTGGCACAGGGGTCCTGCTTCAAGTAGCTGCCGTCTTCCTGGAGCAGCCAGCTCTGGCAGTTGTCGACCAGATAGGTCTCCAGGTCCTTGCGCACCCGCTGGGCGAGCTTCTTGTCGAGAATCGGGAAGCAGGTCTCCACCCGGTGGAACATGTTGCGTTCCATGAAGTCGGCGCTCGACGCCCAGGTTTCGGGCTTGCCGTCGTTGTGGAAATAGAACACCCGGGTGTGTTCGAGAAAGCGGCCGATATTCGAGCGCACCCGGATGTTGTCCGAGATGCCGGGCACCCCGGGGCGCAGGCAGCACATTCCGCGAATGATCAAATCGCAGCTCACCCCGGCCCGCGAGGCGCGATACAGCGCGCGGATCAGCCGCGGCTCGGTCAGCGAGTTGCACTTGACGATCAGGTGAGCCTTCTTGCCCATCTCTGCGACCTTGGCTTCGCGGTCGATCATCTCGATCAATCGCTGGTGCAGCACGAAGGGCGCGTGCAGCAGCCTGGCGATGGTGCGCGGCTTGCCCATCCCCGAAAGCTGTTGGAAGACCCGGTGGACGTCCTCGCACAGCGTCTCGTTGGCGGTCATCAGGCTGTAGTCGGTGTACAGCTTGGCGGTCTTCGAATGGTAGTTGCCGGTGCCCAGGTGAACGTAGTAGCGCAGCTCGCCGCTTTCGCGGCGCACGATATGCAGCATCTTGGCATGGGTCTTGTAGGCCATCACCCCGTAGATGACGATCGCCCCGGCTTCCTGCAGGCGCGAGGCCAGCGCCAGGTTGTCGGCTTCGTCGAAGCGCGCGCGCAGCTCGATGACCACGGTGACTTCCTTGCCGTTGCGCGCCGCGTCGACCAGCGCGCCGACGATGCTCGAGTCGGCGCCGGTGCGATACAGCGTCTGCTTGATCGCCAGCACGTCGGCGTCGCGGGCGGCCTCGCGCAGCAGATCCTCGACCGGCGCGAACGACTGGAAGGGGTGATGCAGCAGAATGTCGTTGCTACGAATCGCCTCGAACAGACTGCCGTCGGCCTTGAGGCTCTTGGGCAGCCCGGGAATGAAGGGCCGGTAGAGCAGGTCCGCGCGCTCGATATCGCCGAGTACCGACATCATGCGGGTCAGGTTGACCGGGCCGCTGACCCGGTAGAGATCCGGCTCGCCGAGCTCGAATTGCTTGAGCAGGAAATGGGCGAGCCGGTCGGGGCAGTTGTCGGCGACCTCCAGGCGCACGCCGTCGCCGTAGCGCCGCGCCAGGAGCTCGCCGCGTAGCGCCGAGGCCAGGTCGGATATCGCTTCGGGATCGACCGTCAGGTCGGCGTTGCGGGTCAGCCGAAACTGGTAGCAGCCGCGCACCTCCATGCCCGGAAAGACCTCCTGGGCATGGGCGTGGATCATCGACGACAGGAACACGTAGTCGGTATAGCCCGGCTCGGCGAGCGCATCGGGCAGGCGTATGACCCGCGGCAGCGAGCGCGGCGCCGGCAGGATCGCCAGGCCGCCTTCGCGACCGAAGGCATCCTTGCCCTCGAGTTCGACGATGAAATTGAGGCTCTTGTTGACCAGCCGCGGGAAGGGGTGCGAAGGGTCCAGCCCGATCGGGCTGATCACCGGCGCGATCTCCTCGTCGAAATACTCGCGGACCCAGTCGCGCTGGGGCGGGGTCCATTGCACACGGCGCCGGTAGCGAATGCGCTGCTCCTCGAGCGCGGGGATCAACACCTCGTTGAGGATGCGATACTGACGCTCGGTCTGTTCGTGGGCGATGCGCGAGATTTCGGCGAGTACCCGACGCGGGGGCAGGCCGTCGGGGGCACTGGCGTCCTCGTGGCCGAGCGCCAACTGGTGCTTGAGGCCGGCGACCCGGATCTCGAAGAACTCGTCGAGGTTCGACGAGAAGATCAACAGGAACATCAGCCGGTTGAGCAGCGGATGCGAGGCGTCCAGGGCCTGCTCGAGCACGCGAATGTTGAACTGCAGGTGCGAGAGCTCGCGATTGAAGTACAGCGACGGATCGTCGAGCTCGGCTTCCGGCGAGGGTGTCGGCTTGGCGTGAATGCCGGTGCGGGTGCGATTGACCCGCAACGGTGCCTCGTTGGTGGCATCGCTGCCCGCCGTGTCGGTGGACGGCACGGGCTGGTTCGACGTTTCTTCCATCGGGCGACTCCAGCGCGGCAAGGGCGCAGCCCGCCGCTATCGGTTGAGCAATTGCGCCGCGCGCTTGGCAAAGTAGCTCAGGATGCCGTCGGCACCGGCGCGCTTGAAGCACATCAGCGACTCGAGAATCACCGTATCGGCTTCCAGCCAGCCGTTCTCGAAGGCGGCCATGTGCATCGCGTACTCGCCGCTGACCTGGTAGGCGAAGGTCGGCACCTGCAACTCGCGCTTGATGCGACTCAGCACATCGAGATACGGCATGCCCGGCTTGACCATCACCATGTCGGCGCCCTCGGCGAGATCCAGTGCGGTCTCGTGCAGCGCCTCGTCGGCGTTGGCCGGATCCATCTGGTAGGTGGTCTTGTCGGCGCGCCCAAGGTTGCCCGCCGAGCCCACCGCGTCGCGGAACGGGCCGTAGTAGCGCGAGGCGTACTTGGCGGAGTAGGCCATGATCCGTGCGTTGTGCAGGTTCTCCTGCTCGAGCACCGCGCGAATCGCGCCGATTCGCCCATCCATCATGTCCGAGGGCGCGACGATGTCGGCGCCGGCCTCGGCGTGCGACAGCGCCTGCTTGAGCAGCGTCGCGACGCTGCGATCGTTCTGCACGTAACCGTGCTCGTCGAGGATGCCGTCCTGGCCGTGGCTGGTGTAGGGATCGAGCGCGACGTCGGTGATCAGGCCGAGCTCAGGGCAGGCCTGCTTGAGCGCGCGCACGCTGCGCTGGACCAGACCGCTGGCGTTGTAGGCTTCCTCGGCGAGCTCGCTCTTCTGGGCCGGATCGATCACCGGGAACAGCGCCAGCGCGGGAATGCCCAGCGCGGCGACTTCGCGTGCCTCTTCGATCAACAGGTCCAGCGACAGGCGCTCGACGCCGGGCATCGACGCCACCGCCTCGCGGCGATTCTCGCCCTCGAGCACGAACACCGGCAGGATCAGGTCGTCCGGGGTCAGCGTCGATTCGCGCATCAGGCGCCGCGAGAAGTCGTCCTTGCGCATGCGCCGCATGCGCGTATTCGGATACTGGCGTTGGGTTAGCAGGCTCAAGCTGGTTTCTCCGGTCGTGAAGGGACGCGACCGTCATTGTCGTCCACCATGCCCCGCGCATGTGACAAGGCGATGACAATGACGCTGATAGCTTCGAGTATATCAATGTCGGCAAGCGCACGGATAACCACGGCAAGACGTCGGCATTCAGCAGGAGAGCGGCGTTCGGGTGGCGTTGCCGGCCGCCTTCCGGGCTAGTCGGCGCCGTCGGGCTCTTCCGCATCGGCGCCACGGCGACGCTGCAACAGGCTTCCGGCGACGATGCCGACCTCGTAGAGCAGCCACATCGGCACCGCCAGCAAGGTCTGCGAGACGACATCGGGCGGGGTCATCAGCATGCCCACCACGAAGCAGCCGAGGATCACGTAGGGGCGTTTCCTGACCAGGCTCCCGACGCTGGTCGCCCCGGTCCAGATCAGCAGGAAGGTGGCAATGGGAATCTCGAAGGCCACGCCGAAGGCGAAGAACAGCTTGAGCACGAAATTCAGATACTGGTTGATGTCGGTCATCACCGCGACGTCCTGCGGCCCGGTGTGCACGAAGAAGTTGAACAGCAGCGGAAAGACCACATAGTAGGCGAACGCCGCGCCGCCGTAGAACAGCAGTACGCTCGAGGCTATCAGGGGCACCGCCAGGTGCTTCTCGTGCGCGTAGAGGCCGGGGGCGATGAACGCCCAGGCCTGGTGCAGCACGAACGGCACGGCGATGAACACCGCCACCACCAGGGTCAGCTTGAAAGGCGCCAGGAACGGCGAGGCGACCTCGGTGGCGATCATCTGCGAGCCTTCCGGCAGCAGCGCCATCAGCGGATCGGCGACGAAGGTGTAGATGTCGTTGGAAAACGCGTAGAGCGCGGCGAAGATCACCAGGATGGCGATCACCGCGCGCATCAGCCGCGAGCGCAGCTCGATCAGGTGCTCGATCAGCGGCGCCTGGGCCTGGGAGGGATCCGAGCCCTGGTCATCAGACGAGTGAGGGGAGTCGCTCATCGCGGCGTGGCGTCCTTGTCGGCGGCGGTCGGTGTCGGATCGACCGGCGTCGTGGCCGGCTCGACGGGTTCGTGGGCGGCCTGCTGGCTTGCCTCGTCGGGCTCGGCGCGATCCTCGTCATGGCGTCGCGGCTCGCCGCTGCCTTCGAGCTCGCGACGCGCCTTGCCCAGGCCGGCGTTGAACTTCTTTTCCTGCTCGCTGAGTTTCTGGCGCAGCTCCTCGGCCTCGAGCTGGGCGTTGATCTCGCGTTGCATGTTGGCCACGGTGCGCTTGGCCTTGCCGATCCACAGCCCGGCGGTGCGCGCCGCCTTGGGCAGGCGCTCGGGGCCCAGCACCAGCAGGCCGACCACGCCGATCAGCATCAGCTCGAGAAAACCCACATCGAACATGGCGGCTTACTTCGGCTCTTTGCGTTCTTGCTCGGCCGTGTCGCGCTGCTCGGCCCTGGCGTCGAAGGTCTGGCCTTCGTCGTCGTGGCGGACCTGACGCTGGCTGGCGTCGTCCTTCTTGTCCTTGTCCTCTTCGTTCATGGCGCTCTTGAAACCCTTGACGGCGCCGCCGATGTCGGTGCCGACATTGCGCAGTTTCTTGGTGCCGAAGATCAGAATGATGATGCCGAGAACGATCAGCAACTGCCAGATACTGATGCCACCTAACATGACTTTCTCCTCTGGGGTCGGCGGACCCTCGCTCATTGCGTGTCGCGGGCGGCTTTCTCGTCGAGCCCGGAGATGCCGAAGCGCCCCGCCAGCTCGTCGAGCACCGCCTGCGAATCGATGCCCAGATGCGACAGCATCACCAGGCTATGAAACCACAGGTCGGCGGTTTCGGCGACCAGTGCCTGACGTTCGTCGGCGCCGCCATTGGTCGCATCCTTGGCGGCGATGATCGCCTCGGTGGCTTCCTCGCCGACTTTCTCGAGAATCTTGTTGAGGCCCTTGTGGTGCAGCGAGGCCACGTACGAGGAATCGGGATCGGCGTGGCGGCGTTGATCGAGCACGTCGGCGAGCTGTTTGAGAGTATCGCTCATCGATGACAGTCCTGAGTGGGGGAATCGTAAACGCAAGGCGCCTGGAGGCTTGTAAGAGCGCCGCTTGCCGGGAGCGCTTCAGCGCCAGGCGAGCAGCATCACGCCCAGCGCGGCGCCGGCGAGCACCGGCCACGGTTGTTGCTCGGCCCACTGCCAGAGCGGCTGCCAGGCCAGCGCCAGCGCCAGTGCCAGCGCCCCCAGGCGCAGCCGCCGGGTGCTGCGCCCGGCGCGCGCCAGGTGGCGGTCGATGTGCTGCAGCGTCTCGACCTGCTGATGGCGCTGGCGGCGCTCGGATTCGACCTGCAACAAGGCCTGATGGGCGAGTACCGGCAACTCGGGCAACTGATGGCTGAGCTCCGGCGCCTGTTTCTTGAACGAGGCCCAGAAGCCGCGCGGTCCGGCGCGCTCCTGCATCCAGCGCTCGAGATAGGGCTTGGCGGTCTTCCACAGGTCCAGGTCGGGATACAGCTGGCGGCCCAGGCCCTCGATGTTGAGCAGTGTCTTCTGCAACAGCACCAGCTGCGGCTGAACCTCCATGTTGAAGCGTCGCGCGGTCTGGAACAGCCCCAGCAGCACCTGGCCGAAGGAGATGTCCTTGAGCGGCTTCTCGAGGATCGGCTCGCATACCGCGCGGATCGCCGCGGCGAACTCGTTGGCGCGGGTGCCTTCGCCGACCCAGCCGGACTCGATGTGCAGCGCCGCCACTTGGTAATAATCCTGGTGGAAGAAGGCCAGCAGGTTGCGCGCCAGGTAGTCCTGGTCCTCGCGGGTCAGGCTGCCGACGATGCCGCAGTCGATGGCGATGTACTGCGGGTCGTCGGGCTTGTCGCGGGTGACGAAGATGTTGCCCGGGTGCATGTCGGCGTGAAAGAAGTTGTCGCGAAACACCTGGGTGAAGAAGATTTCCACGCCGCGCTCGGCGAGCTTGCGCAGGTCGGTGCCCTGGGCCTCGAGGCTGACCATGTCGGCCACCGGAATGCCGTAGATGCGCTCCTGGACCAGCACTTGGCGGCGGGTCAGCGGCCAATGGATGGACGGCACGTAGAGCAGTGGCGAATTCTTGAAGTTGCGCTTGAGCTGCGAGGTGTTGGCGGCCTCCTTGTGCAGGTCGAGCTCGTCGAACAGCGTCGCCTCGTAGTCGGCGATCACTTCCACCGGGCGCAGCCGGCGCGCCTCGGGGACCAGCCGTATCAGCCGCGCCAGGATGTACATCAGGGCGATGTCCTGACGCATCACGCGGTCGATTCCCGGACGGATGACCTTGACCACCACCTCCTCGCCGCTGTGCAGCCGGGCGGCGTGGACCTGGGCCACCGAGGCCGAGGCCATGGGTGTCGTGTCGAAGCGCGCGAAGGCGGCGTCGATGGAGCACTCGAGCGCCTCC
This sequence comes from Halomonas sp. IOP_31, assembly GCF_021151495.1. NCBI lineage: Bacteria > Pseudomonadati > Pseudomonadota > Gammaproteobacteria > Oceanospirillales > Halomonadaceae > Halomonas > Halomonas sp. IOP_31. Next base: position 174,249 of record NZ_JAIRBP010000002.1, read on the forward strand.
TCGATCAACGCCTGCGCCTGGTCGCCGGGGAACGGCGGCACCTGGTCCTGCAAGCTGCGAAGGTCGTCGGCGATGTCCGGCGGCAGCAGGTCGCGCCGGGTCGAGAGCATCTGGCCGAACTTGACGAAGATCGGCCCCAGCGCCTCCAGGGCCAGGCGCAGACGCAGCCCGCGCGAGTGGCGGCCGACCGGCAACAGGCGCAGCGGCGACAGCCGGAAGGCCAGGCGCAAGAGTGCCGGCAGTCGATCCAGCGGCACCAGCGTGTCGAGACGATAGCGGGCGACGATCCATAGAATGCGCAGCAGTCGCAGGTTCACGTGGCGCGCTCCCGGCGTGCGGCGAGCTTGCGCTCGAGGCGGGCGAAGCGCGCTTCCAGACGGTCGGTGGCGATCTCGAGCTCGGTCAGGTGATCGCGCAGTACCTCGCGCTGGGCCTGACCGGGGAGCAGCCGCGCCTCCTCGAAGACGTAGTCGGCAAGGTCGGCGCGCAGTTCACGCTGGCTGCGCAGGCCGAATTCGGCGAAGCGCCGCAGGCCCTCGGCCAGCGCGTTGGCCGGCACGTCGCCCAGCCACTCGGCGAGGCTGGCCTCCCAGTCGAGGTCGATATCCATCAGCAGCGTGCGGGTAGCCTCGAGCAGGTGGGTCTGGCCACGCAGCGACAAGCGGCCCGAGAACATCAGCCGCTCCAGCGACTCGCCGGCGAGCAGCGCGCTCAACGCCTCGTTGTCGATCTCGAGTAGCGCGTCGGCGTCGCTTTCTTCGGCGTCGGGGGCCTGCGCCAGGTCCAGGCCCCGCTCGTGGAAGCCGACCAGCACCGCCAGTCGTGGGCGTTCGAGGCGCAGCAGCAGGCGCTTGCCGGCCAGCTGACGCAGCCGGCTGGGCGCGGCGGGGTCGCGGGCAAGCAGGGCATTCAGGGTTCGTTCGGCGGCGGCCAGCAACAGGGGGGGAGTCAACGCCATCGAATCCTCACAGCTTGATGCCGCGGTGGAGGGCGACGATGCCGCCGGTCAGGTTGCTGTACTCGACCCGCTCGAGGCCGGCCCGCTCCATCATCGCCTTGAGGGTTTCCTGGTCGGGGTGCATGCGGATCGACTCGGCCAGGTAGCGGTAGCTGTCGGCGTCGTGGGCGACCCACTCGCCGATCTTGGGCAGCAGGCGGAAGGAGTATTCGTCGTAGACCCGCGACAGCGCGCCGTGCACCGGCTTGGAGAATTCCAGTACCAGCAGCCGGCCGCCGGGCTTGAGCACGCGGGCCATCGAGGCCAGCGCGGCATCCTTGTCGGTGACGTTGCGCAGGCCGAAGGCGATGGTGATGCAGTCGAAGCTGTTGTCGGGAAACGGCAGGCACTCGGCGTTGGCCTGGACGTATTCGACGTTGCCGCCGACGCCCTGGTCGAGCAGCTTGTCGCGGCCGACGCGCAGCATCGAGGCGTTGATGTCGGCGAGCACCACGCGCCCGGCGGGGCCGACGCGCTGGGCGAACTTGAGCGTCAGGTCGCCAGTGCCGCCGGCGATATCCAGTACATGGTGACCGCGGCGCACCCCCGAGCGTTCCAGCGTCAGGCGCTTCCAGAGTCGATGGATGCCCATCGACATCAGATCGTTCATCAGGTCGTAGCGGCTGGCCACCGAATGGAAGACATCGGCCACCCGGGCGGCCTTCTCGTCGACCGGAACTTCCTGGTAGCCGAAGTGAGTCGTGCGCTTGTTCATGAGCATCCCTTCATATATGCCGGCGAGCTACTCGCAGGCCCCGACGATACCCGGTCGGGCACGGCGCGAAAATGGCCGTGACGGATCGAGGCGGGGCGATGTGGCCGCCATTGTAGCGCCGCCCGGCCGGCTTGTCTGTGCGTGGCTCTGGGTACGGCGCCGAGGCTATACCGGCTTGAGCGGAATGCCCAGCGGCTCGCGCGAGGCGCCGGCGTCCGCGAGTTGCTTGAGATAGTCCGCCCAGTAGGCGTCCTGGTTGACCGCCAGGTCGTAGAGATAGTCCCAGCTGTACAGCCCCGTGTCGTGGCCGTCGTCGAAATGCAGCTTGAGCGCGTAGCGCCCGGTCTGGGTGATGTTCTTCAGGCCGACGAATTTCTGGCCGGTCTGCAACTTGGCGGTGTCCGGGCCGTGGCCGCGGACCTCGGCGGAGGGCGAGTACACGCGCAGGTACTCGGCCGAGAGCCGGTAGCTTTGGCCGTCGGCGTAGCCGAGCTCGAGTTCGCGGGCCTGCTGATGATAATGCACGCGGGTGGGGATCGGGGCGGTCATAAGAAAACTCCTAGCTATAAGCTATAAGCTATAAGCTGTAAGTTTTGGGCTGGGCCAGGTAGAGATGCAAATGAAAGAGAAGAACACCATTCTGGGTTGCTCTTCTCTTCCAGCCGCGAAGCGGCGCTCTTGCAGCTTAAAGCTTACAGCTTCTCGTCAGAGGATATACCGCGACAGGTCCTCGTCCTTGGCCAAGTCGCCGAGCTGGGAATCGACGTAGGCGGCGTCGATGGTCAGCGGGCCTTGCAAATCGCCGCCCTTGAACGAGGCTTCCTCGAGCAGGCGCTCCATTACCGTATGCAGGCGCCGCGCGCCGATGTTCTCGGTGCCCTCGTTGACCTGCCAGGCGATCTCGGCGATCCGCGCGATGCCGTCCTCGGTGAATTGGATCTCAAGCCCCTCGGTGGCCATCAGCGCCTGGTACTGGCGGGTCAGCGACGCCGAGGGCTCGGTGAGGATGCGCTTGAAATCGTTGGGGCTCAGCGCCGAGAGCTCGACGCGGATCGGCAGCCGACCCTGCAGCTCGGGAATCAGGTCCGACGGCTTGGACAGGTGGAACGCGCCCGAAGCGATGAACAGGATGTGATCGGTCTTGATCATGCCGTGCTTGGTCGACACCGTCGAGCCCTCGATCAGCGGCAGCAGGTCGCGCTGCACGCCCTCGCGGGAGACGTCGGCGCCGCTCTGGTTGCCGCCGCCCCTGGCGACCTTGTCGATCTCGTCGAGGAACACGATGCCGTGCTGCTCGACGGCCTCGACGGCGCGGCGCTTGATCTCCTCGTCGTTGACCAGCTTGGCGGCTTCCTCGTCGCGCAGCAGCGGCCAGGCCTCCTTGACGGTGACCCGCTTGGACTCGGGCTTCTGCTTGCTCATGCTCGAGAACAGGTTCTGCAGCTGGTTGGTCATCTCCTCCATGCCCGGCGGGGTGCTGATATCGAAGCCGCCGCCCTGGGGGGTGATCTCGATATCGATCTGCTTGTCGTCGAGCTGGCCTTCGCGGAGCTTCTTGCGAAACGTCTGGCGGGTCGACGACTCGTCGCGGGCGTGGTCGTACTCGCTGCCCCGCGGGCGCGGCAGCAGCGCGTCGAGGATACGATCCTCGGCGGCGTCGGCGGCCTTGTGGGCGACCTCTTGCTTGGCCTGCTCGCGAACCATCTTGATCGCCATCTCGACCAGGTCGCGGATGATCGACTCGACGTCGCGGCCGACGTAGCCGACCTCGGTGAACTTGGTCGCCTCGATCTTGATGAACGGCGCGCGCGCCAGCTTGGCCAGGCGCCGGGCGATCTCGGTCTTGCCGACCCCGGTGGGGCCGATCATCAGGATGTTCTTGGGCGTCACCTCGGGGCGCAGCTCGTCGTCGAGCTGCATGCGCCGCCAGCGGTTGCGCAGCGCGATCGCCACCGCGCGCTTGGCGTCGTGCTGGCCGATGATGAACTGGTCGAGGGCGTGGACGATCTCGCGGGGGGTCATCTGGGACATGTCAGGCGAGCTCCTCGATCACGGTATTGTGGTTGGTGTAGACGCAGATGTCGGCGGCGATGTCGAGCGACTTCTCGGTGATCTCGCGGGCCGACAGCTGAGTGTTCTCGAGCAGCGCGCGGGCCGCCGACAGCGCGAAGTTACCGCCTGAGCCGATGGCGATGATGCCGCGCTCGGGTTCGACCACGTCGCCGTTGCCGGTGATGATCAGCGAGGCGGTCTTGTCGGCGACCACCAGCATCGCCTCGAGGCGACGCAGGGCACGGTCGGTGCGCCAGTCCTTGGCCAGCTCGACGGCGGCCTTGGTGAGGTGGCCCTGGTATTTCTCGAGCTGCGACTCGAAGCGCTCGAACAGCGTGAAGGCGTCGGCGGTGCCGCCGGCGAAACCAGCCAGCACCTGGCCGCGATACAATCGGCGCACCTTGCTGGCGTTGCCCTTGAGGACCGTGTCGCCCAGCGAGACCTGGCCATCGCCGGCCAGGGCCACCTGGCCATCGCGACGCACGGAAACGATCGTGGTCATGTGGCGGAAACTCCGTTGCGGGGCGCCGAGTTGACGTGTGACGCCCGGTGACGAATGGGGCATTGCGTGACGGGGCAGTGCCGCGGCAAGGCTATGTGTTCAATCAAAGTGCTCGAACAAGGCTATGCATCGTGAGATGCGGGCGAGGTGCCCGGAAATCAAGCGAAAGGGGCAATCGCCCCGCGCTGGAAGAGCCGATGGCGCGCCGGATCGTCGGAAAAGAAGACCCCATCCGCCGCCGGCCGGGTTCGGCCACGGTGGCGGCCGGCTTCAGTTCTGCAGCTTGATCATCAGCGGTTCGATGCCCTGGGTGACCATCAGATCCTGAGCGCGGCTGAGTTCGCGGGTGTCTTCGTAGGGACCGACCTGGACGCGATGCCAGGTCTGGTTGCCGTTGGCCTGGACCGTGGTGATCTTGGCCAGCAGGCCGAGGTTCTTGAGGCGTCCGGCAAGGCGCTTGGCGTCGGCGGCGTTCTTGAACGAAGCGGCCTGCAGCATGAAGCTGCCGCCTCCAGCGGCTTGCGCGGCCTGGCCGGCGTCGGCCGCGTCGTTGGGGCGTGGCGTGGACTGATAGGCCTCGACCTTGGGTGCGACCACCTCGGACTCGGGCAGCAGGGTGTAGAACTCGAAGGTCGGCATGCGCGCCTCGTCCTGGGCCGGGGCTTGCGCCTTGCCCGACGACGAAGACGTGGCCGACGACGGTGCCTGCGCCTGACTGGCCGGCTTGGGCATCAACGTCGCCATCGGCGGCGCCGACTGCTGGAAGTACTGGGCCAGCGCGAAGCCGGCGACCAGGCCCGCCAGCGCCCATAGCCAGCCCGGCACGCGCAGCCCCTCGCTGGGCTGCTTGCGCTGGGAGCGACGTGCGGTGGCGCCCTTCGCCGGGGCGCGCTTGCGGCTCGAGCTTTGTGCGGCGGTGCGGGCCATGGCTTACATCTCCTCGGGCGCGCTGACGCCCAGCAGGTCGAGCCCGTTGCGCAGCACCTGGCGCGTGGCCAGGCCCAGCGCGAGGCGGGCGTTGCGCAGCGCCGCGTCGTCGACCATCACCTTGACGGCGTTGTAGCAGGTATGGAAGTCGGCGGCGAGATCCTGCAGATACTGGGCGATCTGCTGCGGTTCGCGGCTGGCGGCGGCGTGCGCGACGACCTCGGGATAGCGGGCCAAGCGATTCATCAGCGCCTTCTCCTGGTCGGTTTCGAGCAGCGCCAGGTTGGCCAGCGCCAGGTCGTGATCGAACGGCCGCGCATCGGCTTCGGCCTTTCGCATCACGCTGCACACCCGGGCGTGGGCGTACTGCACGTAGTACACCGGGTTGTCGTTGGACTGCGAGCGTGCCAGGTCGATGTCGAAGGTCAGTTGCGAGTCGGCGCGCCGCGCGGCGAGGAAGTAACGCGTGGCGTCGCGGCCGACCTCGTCGATCAGATCGCGCAGGGTGACGTAGCTGCCGGCGCGCTTGGAGAGCTTGACTTCCACGCCGGAGCGGGTGACCAGCACCATCTGGTGCAGCACGTAATCCGGCCAGCCCTCGGGAATGCCGGTTTCCAGCGCCTGCAGGCCGGCGCGCACGCGGGTCACCGTCGAGTGGTGATCGGCGCCCTGTTCGTTGATCACCGTCTCGAAACCGCGCTGCCACTTGTCGAGATGGTAGGCGACGTCGGGCAGGAAGTAGGTGTAGCCGCCATCCTGCTTGCGCATCACCCGGTCCTTGTCGTCGCCGAAGTCGGTGGTGCGCAGCCACAGCGCGCCGTCGGCCTCGTAGGTGTGGCCGCCGTCGACCAGCTTGGCGGCGGTGGCCTCGACCTTGCCGTCGGCATACAGCGAGGACTCGAGGAAGTAGACGTCGAAGGCCACGCCGAAGGCCTTGAGGTCGAGATCCTGCTCGCGACGCAGGTAGGCCACCGCGAAGTCGCGAATCGCGTCGAGATCCTCGGGGTCGGCCTTGGCGGTGACGTGACGATCGTCGGCGTCAACGGTCTCGCCGGCCAGGTAGCTGTGCGCCACGTCGCCGATGTAGCCGCCGCGGTAGCCGTCGGCGGGCCAGCCGGCGTCGTCGGGGGTAAGACCCTTGGCGCGGGCCTGCACCGACAGCGCCAGGTTGTTGATCTGCGCGCCGGCGTCGTTGTAGTAGAACTCGCGGGTGACCTCAAAACCGCTGGCCTCGAGCAGCCGGCACAGGCAGTCGCCGACCGCCGCGCCGCGCCCGTGGCCGACGTGCAGCGGGCCGGTGGGGTTAGCCGAGACGAACTCCACCTGCACCTTGCGACCGGCGCCGAGCATGCTGCGCCCGAAGCTGTCACCGCTGTCGAGGACCGCCGCGACCACCTGGGCCACGGCGTCGGTGGCGGCGAAGAAATTGATGAAGCCGGGCCCGGCGATCTCGACCTTGCGTACGGCATCGCTTGCGGGCAGCGCCTCGATCAGCGCCTGGGCGACGTCGCGCGGCAGCTTGCCGGCCGGCTTGGCCAGGGACATCGCCAGGTTGCTGGCGTAGTCGCCGTGGGCCTTGTCCTTGGCGGGATCGACCTTGTAGGCCGGCGAGGCGTCGGCGGGCACGATGCCCTGCTGCTTGAGCGTGGCCAGGGCCTCGTCGAGCAGTGCAATGATGGTGTCTTTCATGTGGCTTGCGTGCAGTCCTGTGGCCTGGGAGCGCGAGCGATGAAGGCGGGTCGCGCGCCGCTGAAGGCGTGTAAGCGTCGCTCGCGTGCGAGCATTTGGGCGGCCATTATCGGCAATTGCGGCCGGGCTTTAAACCCTAGCCCCTTGCGGGGAGCTGTAAGTTAGAAGCTTTAAGCTGTAAGCAAGAACGTACCGATCAATTCTACATAGGCAAAGCGATTGCATTCCGGCTTACGGCTTACGGCTTACGGCTCTTAGGCCAGCGTCTGCGGGTCGACATCCAGCGCCCAGCGTGCCCGGCGCGCGCCCGGCGCGCGTTCCAGCCAGGCGGTGAGCCAGGCGCAGGCTTCGTGCAGCGGGCCGCGCTTGGCTGCCGACAGCATCAACTGCACGTGATAGCGATTCTGGCGGCGCTCCATCGGCGCGGGCACCGGCCCCAGGCAGTCGACGGCGAGCGCGCGCTCGCCGAGCCATTGGCGCAGCTGGCCGGCGGCCTCGCCGGCCAGCGCCGTGGCATCGGCCTCGCGCGGGCTTTCCAGGCGCAGCAGGGCCATGAAGCGGTAGGGCGGCAGGGCGGCCAGCCGGCGCTCTTCGAGCAGCGTCTCGGCGAGCGCGTCGTAGCCGCTCTCGGCGAGCAGGCGCAGATGCGGGTCGTCGGGGTGCAGGGTCTGCACCAGCACCCGGCCGGGACGTTCGGCACGCCCGGCCCGTCCGGCGACCTGAACCAGCAGCTGCGCGCTGTGCTCGAGCGCGCGAAAGTCGCTGGCGTAGAGCCCCGCATCGGCATTCACCACCACTACCAGGGCGACATGCGGCAGATGATGGCCCTTGGCGATCATCTGCGTGCCCACCAGCAGGCACGGTTCGCCGCGACGGATCTCGGCGAGGGTGTTTTCGAGGGCGTCCTTGCGCCGGGTGCTGTCGCGGTCGATGCGATGCACCGGCACTTCGGGAAACAGCGCGGCGAGGGTTTCCTCGCTGCGCTCGGTGCCGGTGCCCAGCGGGCGCAGGTCGGCGCTGCCGCACTCGGGGCAGGCGTCGGGCAGGCCGCGCTGGCGTTCGCAATGGTGACAGGTGAGCTGCGGCGGCTGGCGGTGCAGGGTCAGCCGCGCGTCGCAGTGGTCGCACTCGGCCAGCCAGCCGCAGGCATGGCAGGCCAGGGTGGGGGCGAAGCCACGCCGATTGATGAATACCAGCACCTGGTTGCCGGCGGCCAGCGCCTGGCGGATGGCGTCGATGGTCGGCGGAATCATCCCGCCCTGGCGCGGCCGACCGCGCAGGTCGGTGAGCTCGAGCCGCGCCGGCGCATGGTGGCTGGGGCGGCGAGTCAGCCGCAGGTGGCGATAGTTGCCGGCACGCGCCTGGAGCAGGCTTTCCAGCGACGGCGTGGCGCTGCCCAGCACGACCGGAATGCCATGCTGATGGGCGCGGGCGATCGCCAGGTCGCGGGCATGGTAGCGCAGGCTGTCCTGCTGCTTGAACGAGCCGTCGTGCTCCTCGTCGACGATGATCGCTCCGGGGCGCGCCAGCGGCGTGAACAGCGCCGAACGGGTGCCGATGACGATCGGCGCGCGACCGGCGCGGGCGGCCTCCCAGGCGTCGAGGCGCTCGGCATCGCTGAGCCCCGAGTGCAGCGCGACCACCGAGACCCGAAAACGCCGCCGAAAGCGCGCCAGGGTCTGCGGGGTGAGGCCGATCTCGGGCACCAGCACCAGCGCCTGGCGGTTGCGCGCCACCACCGCCTCGATCAGTTGCAGATAGACCTCGGTCTTGCCGCTGCCGGTGACGCCGTGCAGCAAACAGGGATGATAGCGATCCAGGCCTTCGTGCATTTCGGCCAGCGCCGTGGCCTGCTCGCGGTTCAGGCTCAGCGAGGGCTCGGCGAGCAGGCCGCCGTGACTGGGCGCCGGCGCGGCGGTCAGCGGTTCCTCGTGGCAGTCGATCAGTCCCTTGTCGGCCAGCGCACGCAGTTGGGCGCGGGTGAAGCCCTGGGCGCCGATCACCGAGCTGACCACGCCGCGCGGATGCTGGCGCAGCAGTTCGAGCAGCTCGACCTGGCGTCGGGCGCGGCCCAGCCGGGCCAGGTCGATGTCGCGGCCGCTGGCGGTGAGCTGCCAGCGTTCGCGAATGCGCGCCTCCAGCGGCCGACCTTGGCGCAGCAATACCGGCATCGCCTGATGCAGGGTGTCGCCGAGCGAGTGCTGGTAGTAACGCGCGGTGAAGCGGCACAGCCACAGCCAGTCCTCGGGCAGCGGTTCGCTGTCCAGCCAGGCCACCACCGGCTTCAACTGATCGAGCGGGAAGTCGCTGGTGTCGCGACATTCGACAACCACGCCGACCACCTCGCGCTTGCCCAGTGGCACCCGCACCCGCAGCCCCGGCTGCCAGCCCCGCGAGGGCGCCGGCTGGCAGGGACGATAATCGAACAGGCGGCGCAAGGGTGTGGGCACGGCGACGCCCAGCACGCCGGGCGCCGGGCTCTCGGGGGGGGTGGTTGACAATTGGCCTCCGCTGCTGGTTCTGCTATAATGTCCGGCCTTTCCTGATCTTGACACGCTGCTGGCGCTACGGCCGTTGCTGGCGAGGCAGGGAAGTCAACCGGTTACTCACAACCCGTGTGCGGTGCTCGACCGAACAGCGATTCAGGATCGGGTGGCGGCACACCGCTTCATGAGGCTTCACGATGAAACAAGGTATCCATCCGGAATACAAGACGGTCACGGCAACCTGCTCGTGTGGTGCGACCCACTCGATCGGTACCACGGCCAGCGACGATTTCCATCTGGACGTCTGCTCCAACTGCCACCCGTTCTACACCGGCAAGCAGAAGCAGGCGACCACCGGCGGCCGCGTCGAGCGCTTCAACAAGCGTTTCGGAGCCGCGCTCAAGCGTAACTGATCCACTCTAGCGGCTGCCCATGGCCGCCGTGGAGCGCCAGAACCCCGAGCCATCAATGGCCCGGGGTTTTTTGTGACTGTCTCGTGGATCGCGGGCGGGCAGACGGCTGTCAGTTCAGCACCGCCAGCAGCACCGGCAGGTAGAGAAACGACAGCAGCGTCGAGCAGAACACCAGGCCGGCGACGAATTCCGGCTCGCGCCGGGCGCGCTGGGCGAACAGGTAGTTGTAGACCGCCACCGGCATGCTCATCTGCAGCACCAGCACGCTCTGCGCCAGCGGCGGCAGGCCGAGCAACTGAGCTACCCCGTAGGCGATCGCCGCGGCGGCGGGAATCCGCAGCAGGCTGAACTTGAAGCCGGCGGCGATGCTCTTGACCTGGATGCTGGCCAGCGACACGCCGAGGGTGATCAGCATCAGCGGCACGCTGAAACCCGAGATCAGGTCCACGGTATTGGCCAGCCAGCGCGGCAGGGTGGTGTCGGTGAGCAGCAGCGCCGTGGCGATCAGGATCGCGTAGACGGTGGGCGTGCGCGCCAGGGTACGCAGCGGGCGGCCGCTGCGGCTGGCGAGCAGCGCGCCGAAGGTGAACTGGACCAGCGATACCGCGACCATCGCGGTGATGGCGTAGGCGAAGCCGGCGCTGCCGAAGGCGTAGAGCGTCACCGGCAGGCCCATGTTGCCGGTGTTGGGAAACATCATCGGCGAGACGATGACCTTCCAGTTCTTGCCCAACAGCCTGGCCATCAGCACGCTCGCCAGGCCCATCGCGGCGAGCACCAGCAGCGTGCCGAGCATCGTCCGGCCGAAGCTCTGGGCGTCGATCTCGGCGTTGCCCAGCGCAGCCAGCACCAGTGCCGGCGTGCCGATGTTGAAGACCAGCTTGGTGACGAACTCGACCGGGTAGTCGTAGCCCAGGCGTATCCAGAAATAACCCAGGCTGGCGCCGAAGAATACCGGGGCCATCACCGCGAAGAGTTCGGCGAGCATGCACAGTCCTTGGTTGGGAGACGAGCGGCCTATTGTCGCCAGTCGTCACGCTGCGGTGCAACGTCGACACCGGAAACACAGTGTTTTGGCGCGCTGTCTCGAGTGTTCCCATAAAACATGGGTCATAACGTCTGGTCATTGTTTCCTGGGATTAAATGTCGTTTTTCCAGGGAGGGCCTCCCTCTTACCATCGATTGATCAACCCTAAGCCAACAATCACAAGGTGCTATATGAATTTCGATGGTATCTGGACGCCGGTGGTAACTCCGTTCGCCGCGGACAACACGGTCTCGCTCGATACTCTGGGCAAGGTAATCGATACCCTGATCGACCGGGGTGTGCATGGCCTGATCATTGGTGGCATGTAGTAGCAAGTAGGCAATGCAGCGCATAGCAATTCGATATATAGCAGAATGCTATACGAATACAGCATTCTGCTTTACTATACACAGAACCAGAACAGGGAAAGGTTTGTATGCACATCATCACGCAGAAGCGCATCTGGGAAGCCATGGAGAAATGGCCTCGGATCGCCACGGCGCTCGAGGCGTGGTATCGCATCATGAAGGCCAGCGAGCCCAAGGATTTCGCCGCGATGAAGGGCATTTTCCCGGCAACCGATAAGGTCGGCCGCTATCACGTCTTCGACATCGGCGGCAACAAAATTCGGCTCATCGCCATCGTCCACTATCGCGCCAAGAGGGTGTACATCCACGAAATTCTGGATCACGTCGATTACGACAAGGGCAGATGGAGGAAATCCCCATGAACGCACTGCTCGATGAAGCGAAGAAGCATTGGAGCCATGTCGCGCCCTTGCTCCAGATGCCTGAAAACGATGACGAGTACGACGCCAAGGTCGAAGCCTTGGATGACATTCTCGAGATTGTCGGTGACGACGAGGATCACGTGCTGGCCAGCCTGGCGTCTCGTCTCGGCGACCTGATCGAAGCCTATGACGAAGAGCATCGTCCCATGCCTCGCGTTTCGAGTGCCGAGGTGCTGCGTTACCTCATGCAGGAGCACGATATTTCTCAGGGCGACCTTCCGGAAGTCGGGGCCCAATCGGTGGTGTCGGCTGTTCTTTCAGGCAAACGCACACTGAACTGGCGCCAGATATGTGGTTTATCCGATCGGTTCGGTGTGCCTACCGATGCGTTCCGGGAGCCGCGGATCGATAGCGTTCGCTAGCCTCGGCGGCAAATGCGAGCGACAGCGCCGAGTGAGATCCCCGCCGTCTGATGGCTTGGCAAATGATAATGCTTCATTGACGCCATGGGCGTTTTGCCCAAAGGTAGGCGCCAAACTGCTACGTTCGGGGTCTGGCATGGAGTTGCTGCGCGTCGTCTTTCGCGATTACCGCTGGCCGTTCATCAGCGTGATGGCGCTGAGCCTGGCGAGCGCCGGGCTGGGGGTGGGCGTGATCGCGTTCATCAATCAGCGGATGATCGCCGACACCGCCAGCGCCCTGACCGCCTTGCCGGGGTTCATCGGCCTGCTGGCGTTGCTGCTGACGGTGTCGCTGGGCGCGCAGCTGGCGCTGACCATGTTGGGCCATTGGTTCGTCTATCACCTGCGCGGACGGCTGATCAAGCGCATGCTCGACACCCCGATTGAGCGCCTCGAACAATTGGGCAGCGCGCACCTGCTGGCCAGCCTGTCGAGCGATCTGCGCAACGTCACCATCGCCTTCGTGCGGCTTCCCGAGTTGGTCCAGGGTGTGGTGCTGACCGTCGTCACGGCCGCCTACCTGGGGTATCTCTCGGCGCCGATGCTGGCCGTCACCGCGCTGTGGATCACCGTGACCATGCTGATCGGTTGGTGGCTGGTGTCGCGGGTCTATCATCACCTGCATCTGGTCCGCGAGTCCGAGGACCGGCTCTATCAGGATTACGAGGCGGTGATCGACGGGCGCAAGGAGCTCTCGCTCAACCGCTATCGGGCACGCCGCCTGTTCCACGAGAACGTCGACGCCGATTCCCGCGATTACCGCCATCACGTCATCTGCGCCGATACCTTCCACCTGAGCGCCAACAACTGGGCCAACATCATGATGCTCGGCGCCATCGGCGTGGCTTTCTACCTGGCCAATGGCCTGGGCTGGGCCAATACCACGGTGGCGGCGACCTACGCCCTGGCGCTGCTGTTCCTGCGCACCCCGCTGATCGGGGCGGTGGGCGCGCTGCCGACCCTGCTCAGCGCCCAGGTGGCGTTCGACAAGCTCGAGTCGCTGCAGCTCGTCGAGGACCGCGAGGGCTTCGACATCGAAGATGCCCCGGCCGACTGGCAATCCATCGAATTCCGCGGCGTGAGCTTTCGTTACGCCCCGCTCGGCGACAAGTCGGGCTTCGCCGTCGGGCCGCTCGATTTCACTCTGAATCGCGGCGAGCAGATCTTCCTGATCGGCGGCAACGGCAGCGGCAAGTCGACCCTGGCGCGCCTGCTGACCGGGCTCTACCACCCGCAGTCGGGCGAGATCCGGGTCGACGGCACGCCCATCGAAGGCGCGCAGTGGGAAGCCTATCGCCAGCGTTTCGCCAGCGTGTTCACCGACTTCTATCTTTTCGACCAGTTGATGGGGCCGCAGGGAGGCGGCGCCGACCCGGCATTGGTCGAGGCGTGGCTCGAGCGTCTCAACATGCGCGAAAAGCTGGAATTCGTCGACCAGCGGGTGACCTCGCGGCAACTCTCCCAGGGCCAGCGCAAGCGCCTGGCGCTGCTGGTGGCGATCTGCGAGGCGCGCGACATCCTGCTGCTCGACGAATGGGCCGCCGACCAGGACCCGAGCTTCCGGCGAGTGTTCTACCGCGAACTGTTACCGGCGATGCGCGACCAGGGCCTGACGGTGTTCGCGATCAGCCATGACGACAGCTATTTCGAGCATGCCGATCGCCTGCTGGAGATGCGCGATGGCCAGTTGAGCGAATTGACCGGCGAGCAGCGCGCCCATGCGAGCCGCGATGCGGCGTCGCGCATCGGTTGAAGGGGAGTCGAAAGTGGCCGGGCAGCTCGCGATGAGCCAAGTTCCGTTGTGACGCTAAATAAAAATCTTTATCATGCGCGTTAACAACCAAGAACAGCCCATCCGATCATTCGAGGCTCCCATGTCCCACATCTCATTTCCTGCCGCGACGGACCTGCGTTTGTCGCTGACGATCCGCCGTGTGCTGGGTCTGTCGCTGTCCGGCGCGCTGCTGGCGCTGCCGCTGGCCGCGCTGGCCCAGGACTCGGCCGCTACGACCGCCGAAGACAGCGATACCATGGTCATCATGGGCACCGCACTTAAAGTCGACACGCCGGTGCTGGAAACGCCGCGGACCACTTCGATGGTCGATGAGGACGAGCTGGAAAAGCGTGCGGTGACCAAGTACGACGAGGCCTTCCAGTACCGCTCCGGGGTCGTTTCGCAGCCCTACGGCTCGGATAACAACGCCGACTGGATGTTCCTGCGCGGATTCAGCGCCGAAGGTTCCACATACCAGGATGGCTTGCGGCTGTTTCGCACCGGCGGCTATTTCTGGTGGATGACCGAGCCGTTCGGCCTCGAGCGTGTCGAACTGCTCAAGGGGCCGGCCTCGATCCTCTATGGCGAGGCGCCTCCGGGCGGGGTGATCAACGCCATCAGCAAGCGCCCCACCGAGGAGCCGCGCGGTGAGTTCGAAGTTCAGGCCGGCAACGAAGGGCACCGTCAGGTCGGGGTGGATGTATCGGGTCCGGTCACCGGGCGGGACGACATGCGCTATCGCATGGTGGGCCTGTATCGCGACGGCGATGGCGAGCTCGACGGCACCGAGAAGGAACGCTACTACTTCGCGCCGAGTCTCGCCGTCGACTTCTCGGAAGACACCACGGTGACTTTCCTGGCCAGCGTGCAAAAGGAAGAGGGCGTACCCACCACGGCTTTCTTCCCGGCCTACGGGACGCTCTACGATACGCCGTTCGGCAAGATCGATCGTGACACCAACCTCGGCGAGCCGGGTTACGACAACATCGAGCAGACTCAGGTGTCGTTGGGTTACGAGTTGGAGCACCGACTCAACGATACCTGGGAATTCCAGCAGAACTTTCGCTACAGCCATCTGGATCTCGATCTGCGCAGTGTCTACCCCTTTCCGTCCAATACGTCGCGTAACGTGGGCCGGGGGATCATCTATCGTGATGGCGACTACGATGCCTATACCATTGACAATCGGCTGATCGCCCGTACTTACGGGGCGGACTTCGAGAATACCTTCCTGGTAGGTGTCGATTATCAGAATCTGGATCTCGGCTATGCCGATGGCGACAGTTTCAGCTTCGGCACGATCGACGTGTTCGACCCCGAGTACGGCAATTACACGCCGGTCCGCGAGGCCGCTTTCATCGACCATGACGTCGACAAGAAACAGCTGGGGCTCTATGTGCAGGATCAGTTTCGCTTGAATGAGGACTGGATATTCCTGCTCGGTGCGCGGCACGATTCGGTGGAAAGCAGCGATGAAACCGCCACGACCCGTCAGAGCTACGACGACAATCAACTGTCGCTGTCAGCAGGGGTCATGTACCTGGCAGACAACGGGCTGTCTCCGTATGCCAGCTACAGCGAGTCGTTCACGCCGTTGGCGAGCTCCGATGCCGATGGCAATGCCTATGAACCGCTCGAGGGCAAGCAGTTCGAAGTGGGCGTGAAATACGCTCCAGCCAGCTTTGATGGCTATGTCACGGTGGCGGCCTTCGATCTGACCGAAGACAACACCCTCATCACCAGCGAGGCCGGACCGCAGCGGCAGATCGGCGAGCGTCGTTCGACCGGCTTCGAGATTGAGGGTGTCGGCTACCTGACCGACAATCTCAAGCTGACCACGTCCTATACGTACACCGACACCCGCGTCGACGTCAGCGAAAGCCAACAGGACCAGCGCGCACCGCTCATTCCCTATCATATGGCATCGGCGTGGCTGGATTACGATTTCTCGGCCGGCGCCGTCGAAGGCTTGTCGGTCGGCGGTGGCATGCGCTATGTGGGCGAAACCGCGGCCAGTCCGGGCAGCGGTATCGATCGCGACGTACCGTCCTACACTCTGTACGACGCCATGGCCCGCTACGATTTCAACGCCCACTGGACGGCTCAGGTCAACGTCAACAACATCACCGACGAAGAGTACGTCAGCGGTTGCGATTACTACTGCTACTACGGCGAGTCGCGCAGTGTGATCGGCAGTCTCAAGTACCGCTGGTAAGCCAATCGGGCTAACAATGCCCTGCTAGCAGCCATAAAAGAGGTTCATCGCATTTTGCCGGGAAATGCGGCCCAGATCATCGCGAACAAGTTCCCTCCCACAGGAGTCCCCATGCTCCAGTGGGCCATCCAGGCTGGTTTGCGTGGGAGGGAGTTTATTCCCAATAGCGGGGCCCAAACGTTTTACGCTGATCCGCGAAGAACCATAAAAAAGCCCGGTTTATCATCGACCGGGCTTTATGGCGCCATTAGGGCAGCAAATCAGTTGTTCTGGTCGAATCCCTCCTGAGTTTCGTTGCTTGCCTCTTGAGCGGCCTGTTCGGTCTCGTTACCGGCCTCGCTCAGGGCATTACCGGCTTCCGTCAAGGCGTTTGAAGTGGCTGCCTTGGTGCTTTCCCAGGCGCTCTGTGCGGTTTCCTTGGTGTTCTGCCAAGCCTGGCTGGTGTTCTGCTTGGTCTGCGCCCACCAGTCATTGGTATATTCGGGTTGCTGAGTGATTTCCTGCTCGGTCAGGTCGACACGCACCTGATATGCGATATTCTCGAGATCGTCACCATTCTGGGTTTCGACGGTGAATTTGCCGGTCTGGATGACGTACTGCTTGCTGCCCATGTCGAGCAGGTTGCCGGTGTCGATTACCAGGCCGCTGACCTTCATGTTCTCGTCGAGCAGCACGTCCTCGACGTCGCCGATATCCTCGGATGGGTTGTCCTTGCTGTAGACGTCGGCGTCGGTCAATTCATCGGCGGAATACAGTCCCTGAGGCGCACCCCAGGCCAGCCCACCGACACTCAGCGTGCCGGCGGCAAGCGTGGCGAGCAGGGCTTTGTTGAACGGCTTGTGCATATCCATGATCTGGCTCTCCTTGTACAAAGTCCTTTTCGAGTGTCCAGACGTTTCGTCCTTCGCGCCTTACTGGCGCCGCTGAAACGCCGGAGGCATGAAGCCGGCCGTTGCCGACCGTGAAAAAGAGACGGTTACTTCCTTACACCGCCTGGCATTTCTTTACATCGCGCCTGTTACTCAACATAGGGCCTGAATGCGCAATTTCAACCGTCGCTGGCGTTTGAGCGGTTACAGGATCAACCCGTCGGCGCCGTTGACATTGCCGCCCACCAGCTCGATGGCCATATCGGTGATGCCGTCGCCGTTGCCGCCCGAGAGGCTGTCGTTGCCGCCGAGACCAAACAGCAGGTCGTCACCTGCGTCACCCAGCAGTATCAGGTCTGGCGACGTATCGCTGCTGGCGTCGGTTTCGCCACCGGTCTGCAGGACGCTTCGATCCATTTCGACGGCGTAGCCGTTGAAGGTCAGGTCCTTGGGAATCGCGCTTTCCGGGGCATAGGCCTTGAACGAGAAGCTCAGGGTCTCGCCGGGCTCCAGCGTCTGGCGGCCGCCCTCGTAAGCGACGGTGTAACGGCCGTTCTCGGTGTTCAGCAGCGTGGCGTTGTAAAGCGTGGTCAGGTCGGCATCCAGGCCGAAGGCGATTTCCGGGTTGTCGACGGTGGTGTCGGCGATGCTGGTGAGGTTCACGCGCATCACGTAGCCGCTCGACCAGCGGCTGACGGTTTCCAGTTCCACCGAGAAGCTCGGGGCCGGGGCTTCTTCGGGCGCATCCGGCGCGGCAGGCTCAGACGGCCCGACAGGCACTTGCGGTTCGACCGGCAGCGTGGCGACAGTGTCTTCATCGCGCGAGGTTACGCTGGGTTGCGGATCCTCGACATGGGGATCGTTGGCGAGAATCTCCTCGGCGCTGGGAATCGTCGCTACTTCGCCTTGCGCGACGACGCCGCTGCGCAGGTCGAGCAGCATGCCGTCGGCGAAGCGGGCCTGTTCCATGTCGATCAGGGTGTCGTCGTCGCCGGGCCCGTCGAAGGACCAGCTGCCGTCGCCGTTGTCACGGAACTTGTAGTCGCCGAAGGCATGATCGAACAGCGCGGTGTCGAAGCCCTCGCCGCCATCGAGGATGTCGTTGCCCCAGCCGTCGCCGCCGCGCAGCAGATCGTCGCCGGCACCGCCGGTCAGCCGGTCGTGGCCCAGGGCGCCATCGAGATAGACGCCGTCGTCGCTGCCCTGGATGACATCGTCGCGCCGCGAGCCGACCAGGTAGTCGAAAGTGACCTGGTTGGTCGCCATGTCGGTGATGGCGCCGAAGCTCTCGCCGCCGGCGTTGATCCACAGCGAGGTCGACATGGCGTCGTTCTCGGCGCTGCGGATCGATTGGCCGACCCGCACGCTGTTGTCGTGGTCCTGGCCGCCATGAAAGTTGATGTCGCGGTCGGTGGCGCTGACTTCGATGTCGTTGCCCACCGAGGAGCGCCACGAAGCGAACAGCACGCTGTGACGCATGCCCGAGTCTTCCAGGTTGGTCAGCACGCCGTCGTAGCTTTCACGCAGCTCGTAGGCATAGCCGATACCGCCGCTGCCCTTGTTGAAGCTGCCGTGGGCGCCCAGCGAGTCGGCCTTGAGGTCGAGCGCCAGGGCGAATTCGAACGCGGTACCGGGGCCGTTGATGACCTGAATGTCGCTGAGCTCGCTAGCCACGGTGCCGTTGAGCTTGATCGCCTGGTAATCCGTGAACGACGACAGCGTGTTGGAGAACAGGCCGGGGTCCGGTTCGCCGAGCTCGTAAGCGACGCTGAAGCCCGCCAGGGTGACGTTTTCCAGCGCATCGAACTGCTCGATCTTGGCTTCGCCACCGGCGAAATCGAAATGCACGCCGCGATCCAGGGTGACCGTGTCGCCGTCGACGGCGAGGACGTTGGCCATGCTGGTGCGAAGCGGCGCATCGCTCTTCTGCCAGGAGGTGTCGCCGATCGCCTCGAAGTAGGCCGGGTCGTTGTCCTGCCAGATGCGCACGGTATCGCCTGCCGCAAGGCCGTGACCGCTGGCCAGGGTCAGGGTGTCGCTGCCCTCGGCGACGTCGCGCTGCAATTGACCGGCGAAGCGGGTCGCGGTGCTTTCCACCAGGATTCCGGTGTCCTTGTCGTTGGCCAGCGCCTGGTCGGTGAAGGTGATGCGGGTTGCGCCGGAACCGGCGCCGATCAGCGCGATGTCGGAGCGTTCGATACTGAGCGAATCATCGAAGCGATAGTTTCCCGCGGCCAGCTGGATGACCGCGCCCTCGGGGGCACCGTCGATCAGCGCCTGCAAGGTCTCGACGCTGATGGCGCTGTCGACGCTGAGCGCCTTGTCGATGAACTGGAATTCGCTCGGGACGCTGACCGGCGCGTCGTCGCTTGCATCCGGTTCGGGGGCCTCGATGACCGGCGTCGGGGGTGAAGTGGCATCGTCAATGCCGAGCAACTCGCCGTTGAGCGTGAAGTTGGCGGGGCGCTCGCCGCTCTCGGTGGCGACCTTGAACTTGAAGCGAACGGTTTCGCCGGGGGCGATATCGCTGTCGCTGCCGCTGTCGCCGACGACATACCGCTCGCCGGCGTGGGCGATGATCGAGGCGCTCCAGATGTCGGTGATGGCGCCGGGCAGGTCGAAGCCGAATTGATAGTCGGCGATGGGGTCGCTGCCCGAATTAGTGATGAACACCTCGTAGACGGCACCGCCGTTCCATTCACTACGGAGTTTGAAGTCGATCGTTGCGCGCATGGAATCATTTGCTCTGAATGGATGTCTCGAGCGCCGGGCCATCGAAAAGATGAAGCCGGCGGCGATGGTCGTGGCTAACGAGAGGGCTGTCGCGACTGGCAGTGAAGGGCGTCGTGGACGCTGCGACAGTAGGCATTCATTCGCCCGGGAGGCATCCGTGAATCAGGTTACCTGGCAACCGAACGGATTATCGGCGCATGGATGTGCCGCTTTAGTAAGGAAAAGCGCACGTTTTGTGCGCTATATCTTGGCGAGGGCGGGATGGCAGGATGATGAGTCGAAGGGGAGGGGGCGAGCACTGGCAGGTTGGCGTCGCTGCTAGGGAAACGCTGTATAAATAGGCGAGCGGATTGAAGCGCAAGGCGTACGGCGCACAGGAACCGGAGCATATGGGGTATATGTGAGGATTCCGCGCACCGCACAACGCAGCGATTTGCCCGCGCAGGCATTTATGCAGTGTTTCCTTAGAGCCGACGCAGCCCCCACATGAAATAGGCGCCGCCGAGCAGCGTGGCGACCAGCCCGGCGGGGATCTCCTGGGGAAACAGCAGCTGGCGGCCCAGCCAATCGGCCAGGACCATCAGCAGCGCGCCGATCAGCGTGGCGCCGAGCAGGTGCTCGCGGGCGCGCTTGAAGCCCATCAGCCGGGCCATGTGCGGGGCCAGCAGGCCGACGAAGGACAGCGGGCCGACCACCAGGGTGGCGCAGGCGGTAAGCAGCGCCACCAGCCCCAGCAGCAGCAGCCGGGCGCGGGCGACGTTGACGCCCAGCGCCTGGGCGGTGGGTGCGCCGAGCGGTAGCAGATCGAGCCAGCGGGCGAACGGCGTGGCGGCGATGGCCAGTACCACCGCGAAGCCCAGCACGATGATCGCCACCGGCGCGTCGATGTAGTAGGTCGAGCCGGACATCCAGGCGATGATCTGCTGGCCGCGCGGATCGCCACCGGCAAGGATGAAGCTGCGCACGGCGTCGAACAGCGCGGTGATCGCCACTCCGGTGAGCAGCAGTTGTTCGGGCTGGAAGCCGTTGCGCCGGTTGAGCGCGACGAGCACCACCAGCGTGACCAGTGCCGCCAGCGTGCCCACGCCGATCAACCCCAGGTAGCCGATGCCCGGGACCAGCAGCAGCGCGACGATCAGCCCGATTGCCGTGCCGCCGCTGATACCCAGCACTTCGGGGCTGGCCATCGGGTTGCCGGTGACCCGCTGGATCAGCGTCCCGGCGAGCGCCAGCAGTATCCCTGCGCCGGCGGCGGCGAGCAGCCGCGGCCAGCGCCACGGCAGCGTCGACCAGTCGCCGCTGGAAAGCGGCGTCTGCCAGCCTTCGGCGCCCTGACCGATCAGCAGGCTCACGCCGGTGGCCAGCAGCAGCGCCACGGCGAGAATGGCAGCCAGCCGCCGCGGCGTGCCGTGAGCAGTGGGTGTTTCGCCGACCTCGACGCGCGGGCGTTGGCCGCCCAGATGCAGGCGGCGGATCAGCCACAGCAGCAACGGCGCGCCCAGCGCGGCGGTCGTCGCCCCGGTGGGAATCAGCGTCGGCAGCTTGCCCGAGAAGCGCTGCAGCAGCAGGTCGGTGGCGGTCAGCAGCAAGGCGCCGAGCAGCGTCGCCCAGAGCAGCCGCGCGCCCAGCCGACGCGCGCCCAGTAGTCGGGCGATCGCCGGCGCGGCCAGGCCGATGAAGCCGACCACCCCGACCACGCTGACCACGCAGGCGGTGATAAACACCGCCAGGCCCAGCCCGGCCAGGCGCATCTGCTTGAGCGAGACGCCCAGGCTGCGCGCGTTGGCGTCGTCGAGCTCGAGGATCGTCAGCGGCTTGATCAGCGCCAGCGCCAGCAGCGACGCGATCGCCAGGCGCGGCAGCAGATACACCACGCCGTCCCAATTGTTCTGCGAAAGCGAGCCGGCGCCCCAGATCATCAGGCCCTTGAGCTCCTCCTGGTTAAACAGCAGCAGCACCACGCTCAGCGCGCCGAAGTAGAGATTGACCACCAGCCCGGCGAGCACCACCACCATCGGCGTCAGCCCGCGCCGCCAGGCCAGCGCGAAGACCAGCCCCATGGCCAGCCCGCCGCCGACCAGCGCTACCCACTCGCGACCCAGCATCAGCAGCCCCGGAGCGAACAGCGTCGCCGCCAGCAGTGCCAGGTTGGCGCCGCTGGCCACCCCCAGCGTGGTCGGCGCGGCCAGCGGATTGCGCAACACCTGCTGCATCAGCACCCCGGCCAATGCCAGCCCGCCGCCGGCCAGCAAGGCGATGCCCAGCCGCGGCCAGAAGCTGTAGTACGCGACCCACTGGCCGATGGCGTCGTCTGCGGGGCCGAACAAGCCCTCGAGGGCCTCGCTCAGGCCCATCTGAGCATCCACCGCCAACCAGGCCAGCGCCAGGGTCAGCACGGCGAACGCGGCGCAGGCGCGCCCCGGGGTGAGTCGGCGGCGCCGTGCGACGTGGGCGGCGGTCGCTGTCATGGAATGTCGTCCTCTGCATTCCTTTCGGCCGCGCGCAGCGCAGCGGCCAGCTGCTCGGCGAAGCGCTGCGCCGAGGGCAGCCCGCCGAAGCTCCAGACCGGCGGCAGGGTAACCACCCGGTCGTTACGTACCGGCTCGAGGCGGCGCCACAGGCCGCTGTCGGCCAGCGCCGCTTCGACGCCGGCCGGCAGCGGCTCGACCACCACCAGGCGCGCGTCGATACCCGCCAGCGCCTCGAGGCCGACCAGCGAGAAGCCCCAGCTGTTGGTGGCGCCGGTCCAGGCGTTGGCGAGCCCCAGCCGGTCGAGCACGGCGTCGTAAAGGGACTTTTCGCCGAAGATGCGCACATGGCGAGCGTTCATGAACTGCACCATCAACAGCGGCCGCTCGATCGGCGGCAACGTGTCGGCCAGCGCTGCGATACGTGCCTGGCTGGCGGCGATCAGCCGCTCGGCGGCCTGCGGGCGACCGGCCAGCTCGGCGATCTCTCGGGTCGCGGCCAGCAGGTTGGGCCACAGCGGGCCCTCGCGGGCATAGAGGGCCACCGTCGAGACCGGGGCGATCTGCGACAGGCGCGATTCAAGCGAGGCGAACATCGGCGAGATCAGGATGCGCTCGGGGGCCAGGTCGGCGAGCAGCTCGAGATTGGGTTGGGCGCGCAGCCCCAGGTCGGCCACCGTGGCGGGTAGCTCCGGCGCGCCGACCCAGTCGCGATAGGCGCCGGTCTGGGCGATGCCCCGCGGCGTCACGCCGAGCCCCAGCAGGGTCTCGGCGATGGTCCAGTCGATGGTGGCCAGGCGCGGCGGCGTGTTCGACGAAACGTCGGCGCTGGCCGGGCGCGCCAGCAGCAGCCCGCTCAACAACGCCAGCAATAGGGCCGCGATCAGCGACGAAGCGGTATGGGGCGGGCGGATTGGCGACACTCGGGCTCCAGGGCCGGTTCGATCGGGACTCAATGCAGCACGGCGATCGGATGCTCGCCGCCGGGGTGAGCCATCACCCGCATCGGGATGCCGTAGATCGCCTCGAGGGTGGCGTCGCACATCAGCTCGCTGGGCGCGCCCTGGGCGAGCAGCCGGCCGCTATGCAGGGCGATCAGGTGATCGCAGTAGCGGGCGGCCATGTTGACGTCGTGCAGGACGATGATCACCCCTAGCTGCAACTCGCGGCACAGCTTGCGGATCAGCGCCAGCACCTCGACCTGATGGGCGATGTCGAGCGCCGCCAACGGCTCGTCGAGCAGCAGAAAGCGGCTGCCCTGGGCGATCAGCATCGCCAACCACACGCGCTGGCGCTCGCCGCCGGAAAGCGTATCGACCAGCCGGTCGGCAAACGCCTCGGTGTGGGTCAGCGCGATGGCGCGCTCGATCTGCCGACGATCCTCGTCGCTCATGCGCCCCAGCAGGCCGTGCCAGGGGTAGCGGCCGAACGCCACCAGTTCGCGGCCGGTCAGCGCCTCGGCGCCGGGTAGATGCTGCGGCAGGTAGGCGACCTGGCGGGCGAATTCGCGGTTGCCCCAATCGGCCAGCGGCCGGCCGTCGAGCCGGATCTCGCCCTGGCTGGCGCTCTGCTGCTGGGCGAGCAGCTTGAGCAGCGTCGACTTGCCCGAGCCGTTATGGCCGATCAGGCCGTAGACCCGGCCCTCGTCGAAGCGCAGATCGGTGGGCTCCAGCAGGGTTTTGCCGTTGATCGCGAAGCTGGCGGCATTGACTTGGAACATGACGGACTCCGCGTGCGGGCGAACGTGCTGCGATGGGCAGGACGGGACGCTGGCGCGGCATCCGTTGCATACGTGCCAGTGTCCCGAGCCGCAGAGGGTAAATTAAATACGAATTGTTATCAATAGTCATTCCGGCGCGCTAGATCGCCCGCATCCAGGCGCTGATCCCGGCGAGCGGCTGCCAGGCGATTGATAGCGTTCAGTCGATTGAAAGCGCTCAGGCTGGGATCGCGATCACGCTGAGCAGATAGTGTTCGAGAGTAGCGTAGTGCCCAGTCAGAGCACGGCCGGCGAGCCATTCGTCGCTCAGGGTCGTTGTCAGCCTCAGCGTGGCTCGGTGGCGGGCGGGGTCCCAGCCGGTGAGTTCGGCATCCTGAAAATAGAAGCGCACGCCGACCAGCGGAAACAGCGCCTTGAACAGGCTTTCCTTGAGCGAGAACGCCAGCGTGATGAATTCGCCGCGCCGCTCTGTCGGTAAAGTCTCGAGCCAATGACGCTCGGCGGGGGTGAGGATCTGCGGCGCCAGGCGTTCGGCGCGCGCCTCGCCGAGCAGCGCCTCGGCGTCCTGGCCAATACCGCGCCAGCACTCCACGCGGGCGACCAGCGCGGCGGCCAGGTCGCCGCCATGAGTGATCGAGCCGACCGTGCCTGCCGGCCAGTGCGGTGCCTTGCCGGCGCCGATCACCGGCACGTGGGGTTCGCCAGTCAGCGCATTCAGGGCCTCGCGGGCACACAGCCGGCCGGCGAGGAATTCAAGCTGGCGCTTGGACGCGGCGCGACACAGCGCATCGGGCGGTGTAACCGCCGCCTGCGACCAGGCCTCAAACGTGAACGCCGACTTGGCGTAGCGCAGTGCCAGCCACTGAGCGCCGGGCAGCGCCTCGGCCCACGGCCAGGCGTTCAGCCACGGACCCAGGCAGGCGGGCAGGGAAGCGGTGCGCGGCGCGTCGGGCATCGGTTCAGCGATCGACGAGGGTGGCGTCCAGCTCGACAGGAATCTCGTCGCCGATCTCCTCGTAGCCGAGCAACAGCAGGATGCCGCGGGCGTTCTGATTGGCCATCAGCGCGCTGCCGTCCATCACCACCCGCTCGGCGTTGCGCAGCCGGATGACAGCGCTGGACTCGCGGGTGAAGCGCACCTGCAATGGTTCCTGGCGGCGCCCGCCGTTGCTCTGCACCTCCAGGGTCACCGTATCGGTCAACGACTCGCCGACGGTCAACTCATCGAGGCGCTGGGCGGGAAAATACGCGGTCACGGTGGCCAGCGGCGCGTCGGTCAGCCCCGAGAGCCATGACGGCATCTGGCCCAGGCGCTCGGCGACGTCGGTCTGGTTGAAGCGCAACGGCACGCGCAGGGTGCCGGCGTCGCTCAACTCGCCCTGCAGGCCACTGACACGGTGGGTACGCGGCAGCGGCCCGTTGGGGGTGACCTCGACGATGGTGGCGGTCACCTGCGACTGCTCGGGGTCGAGTTGCCAGGCGGCATGCGCCGACAGGCTCAACCCGGCCGCGAGCGGGGCGATCAGTAGGGTGCTGGCCAGGCGACGAAAGCGCTGGTCTATTGATGCGTATCGAACGTCCATGTCGTTTCCTCCCGGTGGATTGGCCGTGGCGAGAATAGCAGCCGGGCGCTGGTCTCAGCCATTTCCATTCGCTATCATACGCCCGCGCAACGTAGGGCCTATAGCTCAGTTGGTTAGAGCAGGGGACTCATAATCCCTTGGTCGCTGGTTCGAGTCCAGCTGGGCCCACCAATAAAATCAGGCAGTTACGGCACCAAGGTTCGATTTCCGTCAGTGTGTGGTTGCTGTTTGGTTGCTGATCCGCGGCAACTTTGCCACCACGCTTTCCCACCTTGCCGGATCTGCATGCGCATAGCGGCTGGTCACCGTGAGCGACGAATGGCCGAGCAGATCCCTGATGCTCGTCAGTGCCTCCCCCTTACTGGCCAGCAGCGAGGCGTAGCAGTGCCGCAGATCATGAAAGCGAATATCAGGGCGACCAATCTTCTCCCTGGCTTTCTCGAATGCACCACGCACTCTGTCACCCGTCGTATCGAACGGCAGACCTTCCACCAGCGGTAGGGCTTCCTCTGTCAGAGGAATGACCCTCTGTTTTCCGCTCTTCGTCTGATTGGGCCTGAGCACGATGCGACCGTTGTAAACGTTCGCCGGTTCGAGTCCCATCAGCTCCCCTCGTCTCATGCCAGTGAGCATCGCCAGCAAAATCACCTGACGCTCAACCTTGTAGCGCTCTGGGACTGCCTCCAGCAACTCAGCAAGCTTGGACTCAGTCAGGTAAACGTGCCGCTCATTCTTTGGTGATGGCTTGCGCAGCTTCGCTGGCCAGTCAGATCCGCACCGTGGTGCTCCAACGCGCCATGGGCTGGTATGACCTGAGCGATACCGGCACCCTCCAGCAGGATCCACTCTGGCACTTGGCATATAGTGATGCCCGCGGAATGACACCCCTGGGTCAGGCACGTCCTTCCCAAGCGACCCTGTCGCGCCTGCTCGGCTGTCTGGGCATGGATGACAACATCGATACGCTCCACGAGGGCTTGCTGCGCCTGGCTATCTGGCGGCTGCGCTCGCTTCACGGCGGTCAACGCGCCAAGCACTTGACCCTGGATATCGACGGCCTGCCGGTCGAGGTCTTTGGTCACCAGGGCGGCTCCGCCTTCAACGGCTACGCCGGTGCCCGCATCTACTCGCCGCTGATCGCCTCCATCGACGAGACCGGCGACATGCTGGGCGGCCTGTTGCGCGAAGGCAATGTCGGACCGGCCGAGGATGCCGATACCTGGATTCCGCATCTGGTCCAGCGCATGGCGGAAGGCCTGAACCTGGACGTGGCGCAGATACAGGTGCGCCTGGATGCCGGCTTCACCGATGGCGAGACGCTGCGTGCCATGGACGCCCGGGACATCGCCTATCTGGGGCGGCTGAAGAGCAACTCGGTATTGCAGGCCAAGGCAGAGCCTTACCTCACCCGGCCGCCTGGCAGACCGCCCGAGACACCCCGCGAATGGTGCCATGACCTGGAATACCAGGCGGAGAGTTGGGCGTCACCGCGCCGCGTGGTGCTGGTGGTTCAGGAGAATCCCGACGACCTGCTGTTCCACGCCTTCTTCCTGGTCACCAACCTCAACAAGCTCGATTATCCACCGGAGACGGTGTTAGCGCTGTACCGCAAGCGTGGCAAGGCCGAGGCCCACATGGGGGAGCTGAAGTCGGCCCTCAACGTTCACCTCTCGTCGACGGATCGCGGCGCCTCCACGGTGCAGGACGTGATGGCACGCAACCAGGTCAACCTGTTGCTGAGTCTCTGCGCCTACCAGGTCTTGCATGGGCTGCGCTGCCTGATCGAGGGTCAGACGCAGCAAGGCTGGAGCCTGATACGGCTGCGAGAGCAACTGCTCAAGGTCGCGGCGACGATCACGGTGCACGCCCGGCAGATCACGCTGCAGTTGGGCGCCGCCGCGGATCGATGGTGGCCCTCGGCGCTGAAGGCGCTACCGCGATTGGGCACTTTGTCGTAGCCCTCCACAAGACAGCACGGACAGCCACCGAGATCGGCGTCTCGCCGAGCATCGCCCGTGGCTAATCGACAGCCATCAATAACTGATGGCAATAAAATAGGCAGAAATGAGAACTTAAAGCTATCAATGCCGCGCCGCTAGTAGGCGGGATCCGGCGGTCGCTCCGTCAGCACCGTCGGGAAGCCTCGAAATGCCCCTCGGCGAAGGGTGTGATGAATTAGGCGGGATAATGGGCACGATGACTATGCCATCCTCTTATCGCGCTATCGGGAGATTCTTGATATGCGCCTCGATAGCTTCACGGACTTGCTTTGTCATCGGGAGATTGTACTTCTCAGCCTGCCAGTGCTGGTGGAAGAGTGCGACAGTCTCGTAGGCCGTATCCAGAACGAGCCTTTCGGGAATGGCGGCCTTGGCTGACAAATGCTCAAGCTCGTCGTTGGTCAGTTCGGAAAACGCGCGGGTCCGGCTGATTCTGAGTCCCATATCGTCGTTGGGGATATAGGGGATGGTCGAAACAAGATCGTAGGCAGGAGCGAGAACGGCGTTTCGCCGGTCGGGATAAATGAGCGACCAGTTCTTCATGTGCATGTCGCCGTTTCCGGTTAGAACGCAGAACACCAGCCGCCGGATGAACTCGACGATATCAGCGTCATTGGTCTCCGCGGCAAGCACCTGCGCGATATTACGTAAAGTCGCCGTTTTGTATTTTTGTTCGGCATAGACATCGAAGACCTGCGCGAAATCTTCGATATGGGCGGCGCTGCCGTCAGATAGCCTGTCGAACCGTTCGATAATGAAAGCACTTTGCCCTATCTTGTCGATTCCTTCAGGCAGATTTTTGATGCTACCAACATCGACAAGATCAATCGGCGGAACATCTATGCCGATGAGGCGTGCGAGCGTCATCATCGAAAACTCGTTTTCGGGAACGCCTTCAAACTCACGCGATGGGAGTTTCACGATCCATGAGCCGCCAACGCCGGATGCGGGAATCGTCAGGCCGCCCGTCGGTGCGAGAACTGCCGAGAATTTGAGCTGCACCCCTGCAAGCGAGAACCGCAAGGGGTTCTCGCGGCGATCACCTTCGGCGTCACCGGCATCGGTACCCTCACCTGCAATCGGCGGCCATGCCTCGCCATCAGCGGGTTTGATCGTGACCGCACCAGGCAGGTCGTGACCAAGCGCCCAAAGCAGATGAAACTCGCGCTCGGGATTTACGCCCGCATTCTCCGCGAGGTATTTGCGCAGATGTCCTTCAGGCAGAAGGTTTGAGAAAAAGGGCATCACGCGCTTTTGATAGGCTCGGAAGTCCGTAAGCAGCGCGCCGAATTCGTCCTTGAAGGCCAGCCCCAGGATCGGTCTGTCAGGGTTGTCGATATAGGCTTCGTTGAAGGCGAATATCGTCCGGTCTCCGCCAACATTGGTGAGAGTGCCGATAGGTTCCCCATAGAGCAGGACATCAAGGACAGAGACATCAGCCATCTTGATCCTCCTCCAGCCGATAGGCTGGCCTTGGGGCACGCGGCTTCTCGTGGGAAGCTGCGCGATGGGCAAGCTGGTTGCGCAGGGAGCGGATGGCTTCTGCGGCCCGATTGATGGCCGCATTACTGCCAGAGGACTCGATAGACTCGATAGTGCGCCGTACCTTTTGCAGAATTTCGGGGTCAATCTGGCTCTGGATTTGCGTGATTTCACGGACACGGCGCTGGAGGTTGTCGATATTTGCGCCGGATGCATTGGATGCGATTGCATCCACCGTTTCGCGGATGCGGTCGAGTTCCCGCTGTGTTGCCGCGTTGATGACCGGCGCGCTGGCGACGCTGCGGGTGATTGACTGGACAGCCGGAAGCGCCTTGCGGGGAACGAGCATCAGCTCCAGATCCAAAGCGTGGGCGATGGAAGAAAGGCTTGAGACACGCAGGTCAACAGCATTGTTCTCGATCTTCGAGATGTGCGACTGCGGCACACCAGCAAGCGCGCTCAGCTCCCGCTGGCTGAGCCCTTTGGCCTCTCGTGCGGCCTTGAGTCGTGCGGCCAGTTGTTCCGTTCCATAGCTCATTTGATCTACTTCTCTATATCAAAAAAAATTTTTGATACACCAAAATATATCATAGAGTAAAGAGAATCGCAAGAAGTACTGATCTACCCAAACGCATCAACTGTCGGGGCCCGGATGCTGCCAACAGGTCTGTACGACGAACTGAAGTCTACGCAAGCATACCGGGAAAATGGAATGTTCCATTACGACCATAACGGGCCGACTGAATACGCCTATTTCATTCAGCGTGAGGACGGGCACGTATTTGTCGGCGCTGCACCTACCGGAATAGTTCACTTTGAGATTATCAAGGAGCATCTCGACCCTGAACTGAAAGCCGAGGTGATTCTCTGCGCAGTGCCAGCGCAGAACGTGCGGCGCTTTGGAAACGGTTATCTCGCTCCCGAGTACAGCCCACTTGAATTTCTGGCTCAGCATCACCGGAGTCTGTCAACATAGTTGGCACATGAAATGGTTTCGGCTCTTTAAAACCCTGCTGCCTGTGGCACCGGCTCCCGCTCGGGATTCAGGTGCACCACCTCTGGCAAGCTGAGGTTTCGGATGCCACCTGACCAACGCTCCGGGTGACGCTTTTTTGCCGTCACGAAGACCTCCCGGCGCTGCGCCAGGATACCTTTGTCCTCGCCGTTATGACGCTGGCTCGGCGTGACGTAGCGAAGGGCGCTGTGCCGGTGCTCGTGGTTGTACCACTCGGTGAATTGCTGGACCCACTCCTGGGCTTCGGCCAGGGTCGCGAAGCCGTCGACGGGGAAGCCCGGCCGGTACTTCAGCGTCTTGAAGGCCGACTCGGCGAAGGCGTTGTCATTGCTGACCCTCGGCCGGCTGTACGACGGGGTGATGCCCAGGTCGTAGAGCTTCTCCAGGAAGGTCGCTGCCTTCATCGGGCTGCCGTTATCTGAGTGCAGAATCAAGGGCTTGTGACGATCCGTCAGATGCTCTCGCCAACAGGCCTTCTGGATCAGCTCAGCCGCCAGCTGGCCGGTCTCGGTTTCGTAGACCTCGTGCCCGACGATCTTGCGGCTGTAGATGTCGACGATCAGGTAGAGGTACCACCAGGTACCGCGTGCTGGACCCGGCAACCAGCTGTAGGGGTCGAGCCGGGGCGCCCTGCCAACCTTTCAGCTGGTGGTTTCCCCGGCCCGCCCTCCGAACCGGACATGCGACTCTCACCGCATCCGGCTCTCCACAAGGTTATGCCAGTGTTT